>JAFLCP010000022.1 GCA_017303505.1 Planctomycetota bacterium
GTTAACAGAACTGACGACGCCAAGCGAATCCACAAACTGCGCGTATCGAGTGTCGGCAATTTCTTTTGAGGTCGGTCGCCACAATATCTCGCCTTCGCACGATTTCATGGGGACGACATCCTGGATTTGGGTATGGCAGACTAGTTGATGGGCCCGACTTGTTTCACCGCAGGTCATCACTCTACAATCATTGTAGCGATATGCCCACTCATTCACTTGGATTTTCGAGAAGGATCGAAAGATGTCAACGGTGTGGTTAATCAGTGGGAAACGGACCCCTATAGGGCGATTTTTGGGGGATTTGGCTACCATTGCCGCCCCGAAACTCGCTGGTTACTCCATTCGCGCCACCGTCGCCGAATCGGGGATAAACGTAGCGGATATCGCCGAAATCTTGATTGGCCAAGTTCTGTCGGCTGGTGTAGGCCAAGCCCCTGCCAGACAAGCCCTCCACGCTGCAGGGCTCCCCGATTCCATCGGTGCCGTGACGCTCAACAAAGTTTGCGGATCCGGACTATTCGCCACGATGCTCGCCGTTCGTTCCATTCAAGCTGGCGTTTATCGAGCGGCCATCGCGGGTGGTATGGAAAGTATGAGCCAAGCACCACATATTCTTCGTCAAGGCCGCACAGGTTGGAAGTATGGAGAGCAGCCACTGCTAGACGTTATCGAAATCGATGGCCTCAAATGCGCTCGCGGCCAAAGCCTTATGGGCCACTATGCTGAACGTGTTGCCAACCAAAACCATCTATCCAGAAACGATCAAGATCAATGGTCTTTGACCAGCCACCAAAGAGCCATCCTCGCTCAACAGCAGCAGCTCTTTCAAGAAGAATTGGTACCAATACCTTTGAAAGAGAACCAAATCATCGCCCAAGATGCCGGGCCACGCGCCGACACAACTCTTGAAAAACTTGGCAAACTAAAGCCTGCGTTTGATCCCGCTGGTTCGGTCACTGCGGGCAATGCGTCCACGTTGAGCGATGGTGCGGCATCGCTGCTCGTGATCGACGATAGCTTAAAGCAAGAACTTAACCCTCGACATGCGTTTCGAGTTGTAGCCTCGACTGTCATGAGTCGTGCTCCAGAAGATTTATTTATCGCTCCAGTTGGAGCTGTACAAAAAATCTTGTCGATAACAGGTTTATCCATTTCTGACATAGATTTGTTCGAAATCAACGAAGCCTTTGCATCGCAAACGTTGGCGTGTATCCAACAACTTTCGCTGAATCCAGAACGCGTCAACGTCCATGGCGGAGCAATTGCTCTTGGGCATCCCATCGGCTGTAGTGGTGCTCGTATACTTGTCACATTGATGCATGCCCTGGTCGCTAAGCAGGCTCGCTTCGGAATAGCCACTCTCTGCCTCGGGGGAGGCGAAGCCGTTGCAATGTTGATCGAATACCATCAGGCGAGTTGAATTCTTGTTGTATGACTACTTCATCCAGCTTAAGCCGTTACAAAGAGATTGCCGAAAGGCACGGGGTCGATTTCGATTCGGTCACCCCAAGTTCATTCGAAGAACGACTGGCTCTATTGGAGGAATGCCTACAACGCACAGACGTCCCCTACCCTATCGCACCACAATATGCGAATGCGTATCTCGCTAAAGCTCGCCAAGGGATTCCCTTCGACGTCGGTTCATTATGTGAACAGTCTGTGGATCTGGGCGTCTATGCCAACCAACAGCGATACGATCGTTATACACTGGAAGAACATCTTAGCTGGGCGTGCCTGATCGCCGAGCAACAAAGAACCAAACATCGATTTGCCTGCCGCGAATATCTGGCTGGCGAGGAATTGTTTGCCATCGGTGGAACCACCATTCCCGACTTTTATCTCCTCAACGCTCGCATCTATCAACAAACTGAATGGCAACTCGCAACCGTGAGCATGATCATTCCAGCTGAGCTCTTTTTTACTTGCCATTCCCAACGCTTCTTTCCCGTAACAACCTTCATGAGGGCTTTAGAGCAAGATTATTTACAAGAACCTGACATTGGTCACGATGTAGCCGGTCATGTCGCGACCTTTACCATTCCAACAGTGGCTCATGTGATGCGGAATCATGGCATTGCCCGCAACTGGATCTACGAAGAACGCGACAACTTGCTCGCACAAACTAGCGACCCACTAAAACAACAAGCGATTCGCAACCTCAGCGATGAACTATTGCTTTACGCCGAACGAATCTATTGGTTCACGGTCGAGTTCGGTTTGGTGGCCCAAGGACGCGAAGTTCGAGCCTATGGCGCTGGGATTCTATCTTCGCCTGGCGAAACACAATTCAGTGTATTGTCGCCACGTCCAACACGTATCATGATCAATCCTGCGTGCGACCGCGATTTGTTGAGACTCGCGACAACCGACTATCTTATCAGCGAGTTTCAAAAGACCTACTTTGTCATCGAGAGTTTCGAACTACTAGAGTCTCTTACCCCTGAACGCATTGTGGCCACCGCAAAACTGGCGGCCAAATTGCCCCATTTTTCTTGGCGTGACATCGCACCGGGTGATCGAATCTTGCAAGTCGGCGAATCGGCCGTTTCGACCAATGAAAAATATTTGCGGTTAATGTGTGACCAACTTTGTGATGATTGCTTAACCAGAACGGCCATTCGCAATCTTCGATTACTTCAACATGGACTTGATCCAAGCCTCGATTTGAATTCACTTTGGAGTGGTGTCATCGCCCCAGTCCCAGTCGGTATCATAGAATGGTTTAAGTCAATTGACATCGAACAGAGATACAACATTCCACTCCGTCCACTTAGCTACTAGGAGACTTCGGTTTATCAAATCGACGCAACGCAACTTGAACCTCATCGCGTTTCAAAAGCTCAAAAAAATTTGTTCTTTCTGCCTTTAGGCCTGCTTCAAGATCTCCATACGCGCCAGCCATGATGTCTTTCCATATCACCTCCCGCGCAGGCAACTTCAGGTGAGAATCAACTTCGTCTGCTCTCCCTGCAGCGCTCTTCCATATCTGGATTTTTTCCTCATCTGTTTGCGATAACATTCGCTCATGCAAACGGACGATTGAACGCGATTGTGCAATGAGACTACGACCCTGGGAATTCCATGTATCGCGATTCAATTCCGTCGGCCAAAGTTGATCAACCAATCCACTAGCTAAGGCTTTCTCGCAATCGATCGGTTCTCCTAACATCAACATCTGAAGGCCCAATTCCCAGCCAACCAATGGAATAAGACGTTGGGTTCCACCCCAGCCAGGAGTCAATCCAAGTTTTGTCTCCGGCATGCCCAAAACTGTCTCGGGCTTTGGAGTCGCCACACGATATCGGCAGGCCAATGCCAATTCCAACCCACCTCCCAACGCAGTCCCTTCTATCCAAGCAATCGTTGGGAAAGGGAGCAATTCCCAACGGTTTAGGGCTTCTTGACCACACTGCAAAAAAGCTTGAATATCGGAATCCGTATGGATTTGCAGAATACGTCGCAAGTCCGCTCCGACCACAAAACCCTTGGGCTTAGCACTTCGAACCACAACTGGCGTTTGATTACCAGCTTCTACCAGCAGATTGCCAATTTGATCCAGTTCATGGAAAAATCCTTCTTCCAACACATTGAGACGCCGGTCCTGCATGTCGATCCACAGAGTGAAAAACTCAGCGGATGCCTCATCAAGCCGAAGGTGTTGGAAAACCATCATCTCTTAGACTCCAATCAAGCCGCTGGCTACGACCGTTGGTTATCGGATTGACACACCACTGAAATTATTCCGCATCCTGTTCTCCCAGGCCACTACAATCTGATAGAATTAGGGGAACTCATCACACAACTTATCCACCTCGCTCCATTTTCTTTTTTCTACTCTGTCAAAATGTTCTAAACTTGAAATAGGTTTCGAGTACGCGTCTCGGGAATCCTGGGAAGGGATTTTGTATGTTGGACCTACGAGAAATGACCGATGCCCTTCTTGCGCAAGAGCAAACATTGCGTCAAGGAGGTGGGAAAGCGGGCTGGGATCGGCAACGGAAGTTAGGTCGATTACCTGTTCGCGAGCGGCTCGACGTATTGCTCGATCGCGACCGCCCCTTTCTCGAACTCGGCTTGTGGGCTGCCCATCAGATGTATTCGGAATGGGGTGAAGTTCCCGCCGCTGGGGTTATCACAGGAATAGGCTGGGTGAGCGACCAACCCTGCTTAATCGCAGCCAATGATGCCACGGTAAAAGCCGGAGCCATGTTTCCCCAGTCGGTGAAAAAACTCATTCGAGCTCAGAAAATTTCCCACCGCCTTCGCTTGCCCTTAATTTACTTGGTCGATTCCGCTGGAGTTTTCCTACCTTTACAGGATGAGATCTTTCCTGACGAAGATGATTTTGGACGTATCTTTCGCAACAATTCCGTGCTTTCTGCGGAAGGTATTCCTCAGATCGCCGCCGTAATGGGAAACTGCATCGCGGGTGGCGCCTATTTGCCCGTGTTATGCGACAAAATTCTGATGACGGAAGGAAGCCAACTCTGTTTGGCCGGGCCCGCGTTGGTCAAAGCCGCCATCGGACAAGTGGTAGATCCGGAAGAACTCGGCGGTTCCAAAATGCACGCCCAAATCAGCGGAACGGTTGACTTTCACGAAAAGAACGACACCGAATGTCTCTTGCGAATTCGCGAACAAGTCCGTTTGCTTCCTCTGAAAAACTCCGCTCCCGCTTTTCGTGAACCTAGTCGGCCTGCTGACGACCTCTTCCATCTCGTACCTGCGGATGGTCAAGGCGAATACGATGTTCGCGAGGTGCTGCAATGCATCGTCGATGCGGATAGCTTTCAAGAATTCAAAGCCGACTTCGGTCGCACTGTGGTTACAGGCTATGCTCGTATCGGAGGTCACGCTGCTGGAGTCGTAGCCAATCAACGCAAGCGATCGCAGTCCGCTCAAAAGGAAATTCAAATCGGCGGAGTTCTCTATGGTGATGCCGCTGAAAAAAGTGCACGCTTCATCGCGGATTGCGATCAAAATCGTATCCCGCTGATCTTTCTCCAAGATGTCCAAGGCTTTATGGTCGGCAAACAAGCCGAACAGGGTGGCATCATTCAATCGGGTGCGCAGATGGTACGTGCGATGAGCGTTGCCACCGTACCTAAGTTCACCGTCGTGATTGGTAGCTCATATGGTGCAGGTAATTACGCGATGTGCGGTCGCGCTTATGATCCAGCTTTGATTCTCGCTTGGCCAAATGCTCGTTTCGCAGTGATGGGTGGAAATCAAGCCGCCGATACACTGCTCTCTCTAAAAATTCGTGACGCGGAGAAAAATGGTCAACCGTTGTCAGCAGAAGCCATTCAGAGCATGCGGGAAACTGTTCGTTCTCAATACCAAGCTCAAACGGACATCCGCTACGGAGCAGCTCGGGGTTGGATCGATGCGATAATATCCCCCGATCACACTCGTCTGTGGCTGTCGGCCGCGCTGTCAACGATATCCGATCGTGAACGGACGGAGTCGCGTTTTCGCGCGAGAGAAGTATGAGCCGAATGATTCGTGTCGGAAACGCGCAAGCCTTTTGGGGTGATCGCTCGGCTGCAGCCGCTGAGCTGCTATCGCGTCAACCCGATCTTGATTATTTGACCATGGATTATCTGGCAGAAATCTCCATGTCTATTCTCGCCTTGCAGCGCGAGCGCGACGCAACCAAAGGCTATGCCCAAGATTTTGTGGAGGTCGTTCGGCAATTGGCTCCCTATTGGAATTCAGGGGGAAAATGTCGACTCATCGTCAACGCCGGCGGTTTGCAACCGATGCAATGTGCACTTGCCTGCAAGGCTGCATTAGAAGCAGAAGGCTGCCGTACACTAACCATTGGCATCGTACAAGGCGATGATGTCCTTTCTATCTTGAAAGCTTCAACAGAGGCTACCCAGTTTCGTAATCTCGACAACAATCAACCATTGAGCGATGTCCAAAGTCGCCTCATTACCGCCAACGCATACCTCGGCTGCAACGGCATTGTTCAAGCTCTTCGCAATGGTGCCGATATTGTCATCACGGGGCGGGTGGCCGATCCCTCGATGGTAGTTGCAGCCGCTGTTCATACATTCGATTGGAAGCTCGATCAATGGGATGAGCTCGCTGGTGCAACCGTGGCTGGCCATCTGTTGGAGTGTGGCACTCATGTCACGGGCGGCATTAGCACCGATTGGCTCAACGTACACAACGTTGCCACCATTGGCTTTCCCATTGCGGAAATTTCTGATGACGGTTCGTGTGTCATTACTAAGCCGGAAAAAACCGGCGGCTTGGTTTCTACGGCGACCGTTAAAGAGCAATTGGTCTATGAAATTGGAAATCCAGCAGAATACATCTCCCCCGATTGTTGCGTCTCTTTTCTCAAACTCGCCGTCAGCGAAGTGGACACCAATCGAGTTGCAGTTTCTGGAGCACTAGGTAAGCCGCCCCCCCACAATCTCAAGGTCAGTGCCACTTACCGCAACGGATATCGCTCGGCGGGGATGCTTACGATTTTTGGTCCACAAGCTGTCCTCAAAGCTCAACGTTGTGGTGAGATCGTCTTACAACGGCTGGCGGATGCGGGCTGGGAATATCGCGACACCCTCGTTGAATGTTTGGGCACTGGCGACTCCGTCCCAGTCCTACCCGCAGAACTTCGCTCCGCACAAGCGTTCGAAACCATTCTCCGAATCTCGGTCGAATCGGAGGACAAAAACGCCTGTGTCGCATTTTCGAAAGAGATGATTCCGCTAGTAACAGCTGGTCCTCAAGGAACCACTGGTTATGCCGAAGGGCGGCCCAATGTTCACGCTATTTTTCGCTATTGGCCTTGCTTAATTGCTTCGAATTTGTTGCACCCAAAGATCGACACTCTCATCACCGACGACACGACCCAACAACGAACGCAAGCCACTTCCTGGCCATCGAGCTCAAGCAGCGAGTCTCCATGCAGCTCTACATGGTCAAACTTCCAATACGACGCCACCACCGCTTCTGATATTAAAACTCCCAAACGATTATTAGACATCGCCTTTGGACGCAGTGGCGACAAAGGTACCGGTGCCAATATTGGAATCCTTACTCGACGCAATTCTGACTATGAAGCACTAGCTCGGTGGCTCACAGCAGATCGAGTTCATAACTTCTTTGCGCCACTCGGGGCAACAGAGGTTATCCGCTACGAACTCCCGAATCTATTTGGTTTTAACTTTGTTGTGCGCGGAATCCTGTCCCGCATCATTCGCAATGATGTGCAGGGTAAAGCGCTGGCTCAAGCACTCTTGACGATGCCACTCGATGACTTTCCCAATCTCTCTTCTTGACTCATTCCGAACTTTCCATGATTCCACTCGGAGGCCCTCATGGACGTTGTTAATCTCCCCCCGACCACAGGACATCGCGTAGAAGTTCAATTCGAAAAACCTTGGGTAGATCAACGCACCATTAGTGATGTGTTGCATGAAACCTCGTTAAAAAATCCACACAAAACCGCCGTGGTTTTCAGCAGTCTTGGTTGGCGGCTTTCGTGGCAAGAATTCGATCGAGAAGTAGATCGAGTTGCCAAAGCGCTGATGGCCAATGGTATTGGACATGGTGACCATTTTGGGATCTGGGCCACCAACGTACCTGCTTGGTTGCTTCTACAATTTGCCACCGCCCGCGTTGGGGCCGTACTCGTTACCATCAATCCATCCTATCGCACCAGTGAACTCGCCTTTGTCATCGAACAAGCTGACTTAAAAGGTCTAGCACTCATCGACCACTTCAAAACGACCCACTATTACGATTGCCTTCGCGATGCAATTCCTAACCTCGCCCACGCTGAACCAGGAAAACTCGATTGTCCTCAATTCCCTCGCCTGAAACTGGTGATTTCATTAAGGGGCGAGACTTTACCCGGTTCATTTGCTTGGGATGAATTTCTTCGTTCAGGCGATCGTGTTTCGGACGAAGAATTAGCAAAGATTGCAGACTCCCTTTCGTGCCACGACCCCATTAACATCCAATTTACTTCCGGCACGACCGGCCAACCCAAAGGTGCCACCTTATCGCATCGCAACATTCTCTTGAACGGTTACTACGCTGGAGAAGGTCAAGCTTTAACATCTGAAGACAGTATTTGCATTCCGGTGCCTCTATATCATTGCTTCGGTTGTGTTCTTGGCACGTTATGCGCCATTGTGCATGGTGCCACCATGGTGTTTCCGGCTGAGAGTTTTAATGCGGGCGCGACGTTACAGGCGATTGAAGCCGAACGCTGCACAGCGGTGTACGGCGTACCTACGATGTTCATCGCGATGCTGGAGCATGCAGATTATCCGCAACGCAATTTGAAGTCGCTGCGGACTGGCATCATGGCAGGTAGCCCCTGCCCCATCGAATTGATGCGACGCGTCACCAGCGAAATGGGTGCATCTCAAATGACCATCGGCTACGGTCAGACCGAAGCCTCACCCCTGATTACCCAAACTCGCGTGGACGATTCGATCGAATTGCGAGTGGGAACGGTGGGCCGAGTGATACCTGGCGTGGAAGCCAAGATCGTTGATCCGGAGACAGGTCGTGAGTTACCCCCGCATCAATCGGGCGAACTCTGTTCACGTGGTCACAACACGATGCTCGGCTATTACAAATTGCCTGAGAAAACGGCTGCCGCGATCGATGCCGATGGCTGGTTGCACACCGGAGACTTGGCGTTGAAAGAACCGAATGGCTATTTCCGTATCACCGGCCGTCTCAAGGATCTGGTAATTCGGGGAGGTGAGAATATTTTTCCGCGTGAAATCGAGGAATTGCTTTACCATCACCCGGCCATTAAAGACATACAGGTAATCGGAGTGCCAGACCGCAAATTTGGTGAAGAAGTTATGGCTTGGGTTTGCTTACGCGAAGGGTGCAGTGCAACTCCGGAAGAACTAAAGGCCTTCTGCAAAGAAAGGTTAGCGTATTTCAAAGTTCCTCATTATTGGAAGTTCGTGGACAGCTTCCCGACCACCGTAACAGGCAAGATTCAGAAATACAAAATGCGCGAGATTAGCATTCAAGAACTAGGCTTGCAGGATGTTGCCAAAATTGAAACGGCCTAATCCCTAGTCGTTCATCCACGAGGGATTTCGTTTTTCGAGAAACGCCCGCAACCCCTCAACCGCCTCGGCGCTGTTTCGAGCCCGTAGGTGATCCTCGATCGCTTGATCGGATGCGTCAATTGCTCCATGTGTTCCGCTTCCTTCGTAGAGCTCTTCCAATAGTCTCTTGGTATCGATGATCGTTAGTGGTCCACCTGCTAAAACGCCATCGGCCATGGTCACTGCGGCGTCTAATAATTGGGCAGGATCAACAACACGTTGCAACAAGCCAATTTGTTGAGCCCGCATTGCATCGATGGGAGTTCCCACCAAAAACAACTCGCGCAAATCTCCTTCTCGAACCTTGCTCTTTAAGACTTCGCTAATCAAGGCAGGTAAGAGGCCACGCCTTGCTTCCGGGAAAGCAATTTGCACATCGCTACTTCCCACCGCCATATCGCAAGCGGCCACCATGCCTGCCCCACCTGCGTACGCTCCTCCATGAACCGCAGCAATGGTAACCAAGGGGGAATACCGGAGCAGATGCAGGGCTCCGGCAATACGACGAGCTGACTCTGATACCTTGTCCGCTTGCGTTGCTTCGGCCAAATCCATTCCCGCACAAAACACTGGACCAGCCCCACGCAAAATCACCACTCGCACTCGACTTCCTTCGAACGGTGAGGCTTCAAGTTGCTTAATGGTATTCATCAGTTCTGTGAGCAACGCGATGGAAAGAGCATTGCGTCGTTCTGGACGTTGCATCGTTACCAGTGCAACTCCCTTCTTCACCAACTCTACCGATATCAACTGGCTCATAGGTTCATCCTGAAGCATTTCAAACGTGACGTCGTGGTTGAGACGATTGACAACAACCTTCTCGCGATTCAAACAAGGTGATCGATGCGGCGAGGATCGAGAGGAATTCCGCTCACCTCAATATCTTCGATGAGATCTTTATAGAGCGTACTCTGGGAATCCATCAAGCGTTTTCCGATCTCCGCCCAGGCTTGAAATAGCTGCGGCGAAGAAGCCCGCCCTTTCAATTTCAAGTCCGCTTCGAGATCGAGCGCCTCACCGATCAAGGCATAATCAGGCTGTGTCTTATCCAGAGCAATGGCATAGACGAGCGAAGCGGTTGAAAAGCAGAGCTGATCAAATACACCTTCTTCATCACCCAACAAAAAGCTCTGTTCGATAAAACTCTTTTGATAACGCGCGATGATCATGAGTATTCGTCGACCGAGCACACGATTTCGCCGCAAAGCCTTTCGAATCCAGCGACTCTTTTGCGGAGTCAAATTGCGAACACCGTCTAGGTTACCACGGATTGGCAGAATGGAAGCTACGACGTTCTTGGCCACAAACCAGCCAAAGGCAAACTTTTCTTTCCAAGCCGATTTTCCATTGGCTTCGGCTACACCAATCGGTTCCAAATATTTCGCTCGAATAGAGCGTGTCATGGCATTCGGTGCTCCGACATCGGCAAGGACCGGATTGGGGCCTTCGTATACGGTCGCTATCGTGAATTCGTGCATGTTTTCGCCGATGTAGTTTTCGATCCACTCTCGTCCAGGTTCGGGCTCGGTGATGCCCTGTCGCATCGCGGCTCTTCGTTCGTCGACATGAACGGACCGACCACCTTGAATTTGATACGCATTGATGGCGGTCTGCAAAAGCGCTTTAGTGGAATACACTTTGGCGATCATCCCCATCGTTTCATCCCGCACACCATTGGCGGCCAAGCGAAAGCAGACATCGCCTAACACGCGACTTGCGAGGGCATGAGCCACAGCTCGTCCGATCCACGCTTGAATACGCGTTGCTTCGCCAATCGGCTTGCCGAAGGTGCTGCGAAACAATACCCAACCACCCGCTTTATGTTTGTGCGAGTATTCCGACTTGGCTTCAGACGTAAGCGGATCTTGGATCAATTGCGCCAACAGTCGAAAGATTTTCGCAGCGCTGTTAACACAGATTCCCCCGCGTCCTTTGGCCAGTGAACTGAAAGCTTGTGCCAAGCCCTTGCCGGGTGGACCGAGTAGGCATTTGGCCGGAATAGGATAATCGATCAAGCGGAACCGTGCGTTCCACAAATAATCGAAGGCAGTCAAACGATTGCGAACCATACGGAAATTGGGAGTATCCGCTTTGGGCACTTCCAATATCATCATCGCGGAGTCTCGACCCTTCGGTAACCCTTCGCCTTCTAACTTGAGCACCAAAACACAGATGCCACCATAGATCACATTGGTTATGGGCCACTTTACCCCGGACACCAAATATTGATCTCCATCTTTTCGCGCGGTAAGCGCCAACTTCGACGGATCAGCGCCAACTCCAGGCTCCGTTAGCGCGAAGGACCCTAACAATTCACCGCGCGCCATCTTGGGAAGATAGTATTCTTTCTGTTCGTCGGTCCCGAAATCGATCAACGGTGTTACCGGGCCCAAGAAATTATGTACCTCGAACATCACTGCTAAATCGGGATGAATTAACGTGAGCGCTCGCAGCAAAGGGCCCAAATCACCCAGCTTGGCTCCACTTCCGGCATACTTCTTTGGAATCGCTAGACCGAAAAAACCGAGTCGTGCTAAGCCAGAAATGGTCTCATCATGGAAGAGCATCTTCTTGTGGTCGAGCAGCATGCCGTTTTTCTTGCGTTTCAAGAGAAACTCGATGCTGGCCCCCATCACGCTGGCAACTTCTGGCGATGGACTAAAGACACCCGCATCAAGTTCGACAGCACGCGCGTTGCCAAACAGAGTGGTCAACGTTGGGGCTTCACCCGAAAATTGTTTTTCAGCATCGCGATCTGCGTCATCGAGGGTCGCCAAAGAGGCGATCTCTTCTGGTGATTTACCTGCCTGCAAGAGAATCAGGGTGATGGCGTCTTGGTTGGCCAGCGGCTTCCCTTCCGGGCTAGCTCCATTTCCCGACTGATGCGTGTGTGATTCGCCCAACGACATACACAAACTCCTGCTTGAACGAAGAAGATAAGGTCAGCAGAATCGATTGATGAAGACGAGAGGATGGCAGCGGACGTTTTATTGTACGTACATTGAAAAGGTTCGCTCTCTCTAAAATGTACCTTATTCCGCAGCCCAATTCTGTGTTGAGTCATGAACGCCAAACGACTTTTCTAGAATTAGTCGCTTTGGGCTGAACAGGTAAAGAGTAAACCGGACCAAGCGGTCGCGGGAAGAGAACCACGAAATAAGCGAAAGAGACGAAAAAGGAGGAAGGCAAATTTGACTCTTACTGCGCATCAAAAAAGCCATTGGAATCGGAAGATCCCAATGGCTTTTGAGTTTCAAAGTTCCATCGACACTGCAATCAGGTCGATGTGGGTTAGAGCATTATTGCAAAGCGGTTTCAACAGCCTTAGCAACAGCTTCGAGGTCCAATTCACTGGCCTTGCTGTAGCCGAAAGAAGAAACAACTTTGCCACCATTGGCAACCAAAACGGTGATTTCAGCTTTAGCGTTCAAGCCGTAATCTTCTGGTCCGTTTTCGAATTCGTTAGGTACAACAAAAGGAATGTTCTTAGCCTTGCTCGATTCGGCCAACTTCTTGGCACCTTCGGAAGCAGCATCTTTGCTTTCGCCCATGTAGTTCACGAAAGCACGCAATTGCTTTTCGCTGTTCTTGGTAATGGCTTCATCCAACTTGCCAACCAAAGTCAAAACCTTGGCGTCGGACGAACGGGTGAAAACCATAACCTGTGGACGTGAGCCGTTGCGGCAACGATAGCAGAGGTTCTTGCCAGCTGGCACGGTGTCTTCTTCAGCACCGCCTACCTTGGTCACATTGAATGGGCCAATCGCTTCGCCAGACTTCAAACCGCTGGTTACTTCTTCAGCGAAAGAGAAAGAACCGAAGAACAGAGCAGCAGCAACTGCGAAAACCTTAACGCACTTCATCGTAATCTCCTAAGAGGATAACCAAACAAACAACGCGTACCAAGTTTGTGCATAGGCTTTAATGCGTAGACCGATGTGGAAACATTCTTTCCTTCGCCGCCTACGCTGCTACACAAGCGTTGCATCACGAGCCTATAATATACGTGCGGCAAGTGAGCGGGAAAAGCCACCTGCCACAACCCGAAAACAACCCAAAGGCCCCATTTTCTCCAGTTAAAAAATGGCGAAAATCGGTGCGGATTTCGGCGAATGAACATATTTCCAGGGAAATCGCAGCGTTTTTCGCGCCTAGTTTCCCCAAATCCTATGGAGCTAGCCCCCAATGCCATTGATGAATCGCTTTACAAATTCAGCGGTATTCATCGCGTTTTTCGCTTTGCTCACTCTCCCGATATCCTTTTCTCTGTCCGCTGAAGCTCCAGCCGACAAGAGCTCTACGACTCCACTCACCCCTCAAGTTCATCGCGGCCCCGTCGATTTGCGTCTTACCTTAGATGGCAAATCGATTTTGGTTGCGAACGAACAATCCAATTCGATCGCACTGATTGATGTCGCATCGAAACGTGTTGTTCAGGAGTTTGTATGCGGAGAGAGGCCTGCCAAAATCGAGTTGGTCGGTAAGGCTCAATGCTTGGTATCCTGCTCCTATTCCGGTGATATCTATTGGCTTGATTTCAGCACAACTGGCTTCAAGCTACTTGAGCGATTTCATGTTGGCTATGAGCCTATTGGGATTTCAGTCGATGTGAAACGCATGCGAGCGTTCGTAGCGACTGCCCTATCATCGTCCATCACCGAAATCGATTTAACAGAAAAGAAGGTGGTTCGTTCGATCGAAGTTGGCACATGGCCACGTTATCTCACCTTATCACCAGATGGTTCTCGATTAGCCGTCGGTTGTAGCGGTGACAGCAAGATCTATGTCGTCGATGCACTCGAAGGAAAAGTGCTATACGACGAACCGCTGAGTGGCGCGATTAACATCGGTCATCTTCGTCCCTCTCGCGATGGTAAGTACGCCTACTTTCCTTGGATGGTGTACCGCACCAACCCGATCAATGTCCGCAACATACAACTCGGCTGGGTTCTCGCGAGTCGAATTGCTCGTGTACGCTTAGATGGTTCCGCCACACGCGAAGCCATTTCGCTCGACGTTCCTCGTTTGGCAGTGTCAGATCCACATGGGCTTGCACTATCCCCCAACGAACTGCGTATGGTTTGTGCAGCCTCAGGAACTCATGAGCTTCTCGTGTATCGATTGCAAGATCTCCCATTTGTCGGTACAGGTGGTCCTGGTGATTTGATCGATCAAAAACTCCTCAATGACAAAGATATGTTTTACCGAATTGAGCTCGGCGGGCGTCCGATGAGCGTTGAAATTGCGGACGACAACCGAACGGCGTATGTTGCCAATTATCTCAAAGATTCCGTGCAGGTAGTTGACATCGAATCGAAGAAAATCGTGAGCGAAATAGTACTTGGCTCTCCCGATCGTACCCAGCTAGCCTTTCGAGGCATGGAAATCTTCTACGATGGACGACGCAGCCTGGATCAATGGTATAGCTGCCACACTTGCCACTACAACGGCGGCACAAATTCCAAAGCGATGGACACCAAAAACGACGGCAGCGACATGACGTACAAAACGGTCATACCGCTCTACAAGGTTGACGAGACGGCCCCATGGACTTGGCATGGCTGGCAAGATGATTTAGAAGCATCCATCGCCAAGTCGTTCGTAGAATCCATGCAAGGTCAGCCGAGTTCGGCGGAAGACAATCAAGCTGTGATCGAGTTCTTCAAATCCCTCAAGCCGATTCCAAACCCGAATCGAACTGCGGATGGGGCGTTGTCGCCCGCAGCTGAACGAGGCAAACTGGTCTTTGAAAGCTCAGTGGCGGGTTGCGCGAAATGCCATTCCGGTCCCAACTTTTCAGATGGGCAAATCCATGATGTTGGACTTGGAAGCAAAGATGATCGCTACGTGGGATACAATACGCCATCTCTCTTAGGGCTTGTATCGAAAGTGCGGTACATGCACGACGGACGAGCCAAATCGCTGGAGTCCGTTCTCAAAGAATGGCATGCACCGGAAGAAGTCACTGGCGAAGGTAAGTTAACTGCAGAACAAATGGCAGATCTGATTGAGTATCTAAAGTCTTTGTAGCATGTAGCATCGCATTGAACTATTCGAGCTGTGGAAGAAAGTGCTTCCAAGACAGCACTTCAGGCATTAGTACTACACATACGCATTACGCCCTTTGTTTATCATGGCGAACAAGGAAACTTCGACTAAACCGCGCCACGAATCGGCTTACTTTCAGTCGCCAACGAACTTAGAAGAGGGCATAGATCTTTCTTGACGATCCACCGGCTCAAACCACCACACCAAACGACGATTCCGACTCCGAGATCCTTCATCCGCCCATACCTCTTCGTACGATGCTGGGACCTTGTTAAACCACTGCCCTAACTCGAATCCCCACAATACAGCCCGACCATCTGCAACTCGATAGCCAAACGGTTCATCCCCAAAAGGCAAGTATTCTTCTGCAGGCTCTAACTTAAGTGCAGCTAGCGATTCGGGAAATGACCTGATTTCGCGAGTATACTTTCTTAGGCCAATTGCTACTCGTGCCTGCCGATGTAATTGAGCATCACTTATGAATAAATCAGCAACGACTTGAAGGTTGGGCATAATCCCACGGCTCAGTTCATGTTTACGACTACCCCAGTAATCACTCGTCTTTGCGTCCAACTCAATCATCAAGGAGACGACCCCGTTTCGAAACTCGGTCCAATCCTCAGTGGGCAAGCTCCAAGCCTTCCGCATTGTGTCAAGATAGAAAAGACCATCTTCACCTCTAGGAGGAATAACCACGCGACTATTCCTAATGCCGAGGTTTGGATTTACGAAGAGTAAAGCAGCGCCTCCAAATTCTTCTCGAACGCTTTCCTTCCACCGCGTTCCGATATCGGAATTTGCCTTGCAGAAATCATCAACGATCTGAAGTTGTTCATCGCTAAACATATCGTGTTCCAACGCCTTCTGCACGATCAACAACGCTTTCCTGCGACAGGAGTATTCCGACAAACGCGCTGCAAAGTATGGAACAGGTTGTAAGTGTCTTGCCAGTTGAAACAATGCGAGCGCATCGTCAAAGGCTCGTTTGGAATCGCCGAGAAAAATTGCAACTTGCGCATCTAACCCCAAAAGCTGTTGTACTTTCGTAAGTCGATCTACACCATCTAGGTCGGTGTTGATGTAATCGAATTTCACGGGAAAGCGATGAACTTTGTCTCGCGCTGCCGCCTTTCTTATCTTTTGTGTGATGTCGCTGCAAAGATCAGTGAACTCCAGCGTGGCCTCTGCATTCGACCACGACTTTGTGGTGTTGAATGCCTCGGCTTCGTTGATAAAAGTCTCCGAGTCAAAATAGGGAACACCTGCAACTTTGGCACGATTCGACTCGTCGTTCAAATCAGCGTCAATTTCCGCCCAAAGGCCTTCATCCGATTCTGTTTTCGCTTCATATTCCGCTTCGAACGCCGCCGGCGTCATCAGCAGCCCTTGAGCCTGAAGTGTACTGAGTTCTTTCGAATAGGCCTCTAGGAATTGCCTCTCGCGTAGGACATAAAACAAATAGGCACTCACCACTGCGATAAACGCAGCCGCGACGAGTACCAGAGGTAGAAATACCAACCACAATCGTACGCCAAGTTTTTTGGATTTGGTGGACTCGGACGTAGCCAAAATGATTCGCCTTGTGGTTCGTACCATTGGGTGTTGTTTTCTTTGCTAAACGGTCCAAGTCTTGGGTCCCGTTGGCTTCGATCGCTGGATGTTGCTTCCCGGTCAAGGAGCTTAATGGACTTGGCATGGGTGGCAAGAAGACAATCAAGCTGTCATCGAGTTCTTCAAATCTCTCAAGCCGATTTCAAACTCGAATCGAACTCCGAATGGCAACCTATCACCTGCAGCAGAACGAAGTATGGATTCGACTTTTCTAAGCCGCCGCTCGATCTCTCATTGGACATCACGCAATCGCCAGACCACTGCAGGTGGAGGCATATCAGTGAATTCCGATTTGTACTCCGCTACTGTGAGAGGTGTCTGATCCCAATTTCGATTGACCTCGCCACCCCAAAGGGTCGCTGTCCCCTTCTCGAGCACATATCCAAATCCCTTTTCACCATACGGTTTGAGTTTGGGATTATTGCGCAAAATCGAATCAATATCAGCAGGCAGATTCCCAACCTCTTCCGCTTCTAGCTGAATTTGCACAGCCAAAATAGCCAAACGGCATTGTTGAGCATCTTCCATAAACAATTCAGCCAGTCGTGAGAGCGTAGGCACTGCGGTTCGGCAAACTGAAAAATCGTAGCGGTCTCTCGGCGGAGCCAAAGTTTCAATTTCCATTTGAAGCCTTCCTCTTTCCTCGATAAATTCCTGCCAATCTGACGTATCGAGTTGTTGCGCTCTCCGCATGATGGATAAGTAGAGCGCACTGTCTTGCAAATCCCGACTCTGGGAAAGCCCAATCTTTTCCACTCCATCTCGGCTATGGACCTGCGTGAGGTTGGGCACATAAAACGCTCTGTGCTCGCCCACGACCCGCTTCCATTTTTCCCCGAATTCAATGTGCTTTTCGCATTCTTTCACCACTTCTTCCATTTGCGTGCGAGTCAACAACTTACCCCATATTGCTTTCTTTAGAACGAGAACTGCGCTGCCACGTGCCTCCGCTGCCGCTTTCACGGACATTTCAAACGCTGATCCCTGTAGATGAGCAGAGAGATCGAAGAGGGCCATAACATCTTGAAACACATGTTCGCTCTCGTTTTTTATAACCGCAACTTGCGCGTCAATCGTCAGCAAAATGACACAGGCTGAAAGCTCCCCCATTCCTATTGAGTCGCCCTTTAATGACTGAAAATCACTTGCCAAACGAACTTTTTTTTCCTTTGCAGCAAGCAGTCGTATCTTCGCGATAAGGTCAGCGTGCTTCTGTGTAAACTCATCGCATTCCGCCAAGGAAGGCCAGTCCGGCGACACATCAAAATCATAGTCGCGATAGTTGTAAGGATCTGGTGAGTCGATCAGCGGAATGCCCACAGTGCTATCGAGGTACGAATCAGTTTCCATTTCAGCAAAGACTTTCCTCCACTCATCGACGTCTTCTTCTGATGCGCGGGCAAAATGTGCATCCTTGACCATTTCGAAATCCATGGGGTCACCAGATGCCTTCAGCAGTTCATACTCTTCCTTGATTTGGCTACGATACGAATTGTCACGGGTGGCAATGTTTCCCACGACACTCAAGTACCATGCCAAAAGTGCGATGAAGGGGATATGTGTCCCAACCCATAAGACAATGTTTCGTGTCTGGGACGTCATTCTGCTTTTTCGTCCTATGCGCAATTCAATGAATGGCTGTTAAAATCAGCCGGAAAGGTAATGATAAAATCGAGCTCCCACTGCAACTACTTTGCTCCGTGGCAAAATTGAAAACTGCGTGATCTGAAAGGTAGCTTGGCTAAGGTTAACGACTATGATAGTGTGATGTTTCCCCAAAAGGCAAACCCAGAAGGCAAGCAAGTGCCTTCCCCCTTCTCCAGGAGCCAGCGCCCCGCCATGACGAACACCACCTCCCAAAGGCCTTTACAGAATTTCTTCCTTGGGCACGGTTATTTTCTCGCACTTATTGTTTTCTTGAGCAACTTTTCCCTCACCAGCGCTCTAGCTGACCAGCGTCCCAACATCATCTTCATCTTTTCGGATGATCATGCTCAGCATGCCATTTCCGCCTATGGTTCGAAGGTCAATTCAACACCGCATTTAGATCGCCTCGCCAAAGGTGGTGTTCGGTTCAAAAATAGCTTTGTGACCAATTCGATCTGCACGCCCAGTCGAGCCACTTTGCTGACCGGTCAGTACTCGCATATGAATGGTGTCCCCGTATTCAACCGCTTTGATTCAACGCGAGACAATGTTGCCAAACATTTACAACAAGGTGGTTATCACACGGGCATGATTGGCAAATGGCATCTCGGGAGCGATCCGGTTGGCTTCGATCGCTGGATGGTGCTTCCCGGTCAAGGAGCTTACTGGAATCCTCAGTTCCTCGCACCGAATCAAAAGAAGCTCAATATCGAAGGTCACTGCACCGACATCACCACCGATCTGGGGATTGAATGGATTAAAACGCGACCTGCAGACAAGCCGTTTTTCTTAATGCTGCACCAAAAGGCACCGCACCGTGCGTGGGAACCGGCAACTCGCCATATTGAAATGTTCAAAGACAAAATCATCCCTGAACCAGAAACTCTGTTCGATGATTATGCGACACGCCCCACGGCTCTACCGATCAATGAGCAAACCGTCGCCCGTGATCTCACACGTCGCGACCTGAAGCTCACGCCTCCAGAGGACTTGCAAGGTCCGGCTTTGCAACGTTGGTACAACGAAAAGCCAATGGAATTGGAAGTGGATGGAAAGGTACTTACGGGCGAAGAGCTCGTGAAATGGAAGTACCAAAAGTACATGCGAGATTATCTAGCCTGTGTGCAGGGTGTGGATGATGGAGTTGGCAAAGTGCTCGACTACCTCGATGAAAGTGGACTCGCAGAGAATACGATCGTCATCTACTCAGCCGACAACGGTTGGTATCTCGGCGATCTGGGACTGTATGACAAACGCTTTATGTATGAACCGGGCTTCAATGTGCCGTTGCTCGCGCGCGGCCCAGGCATCAAGGCGGGACACGTTCCAGAACAGTTTGTCGCCAATATTGATTTAGCACCGACGTTTCTTGACTTAGCTGGCTTGGCTGTTCTTGAATCGATGCAAGGCCGATCCCTCGCTCCGCTGTTGCGAGGCGAATCACCACAAGATTGGCGAACCAGCGTTTACTATCGCTACTATCATGATCCCGGCCATCACAACACGGTCGCCCATCTTGGCGTGCGAACGGCTACACACAAGCTGATCCATTATTGGAAACAAGATGTTTACGAAATGTTCGATCTGACCAAGGATCCAACAGAGCAACGGAATCTGTTGTTTGATGAAGCGGACGCTAAGAAACCGGAGGTAGCCGCCAAATTTGCCGAACTGAAAGCCGAAATAGTCAAATTACAAAAGCAATATCAAGACGATGGTCGGTACGCAGACCCGGCCACTTGGCCCAAGGGTAGTGCCGATGGTCCGTGGGATGCATACCAAGCCAGTGGTCGCAAGACGATTGCCGAAGCGATCAAGATGACCTCCCATTAGCCGAACGCGTTAGCGTCGGTTTAGCGTCGGTTTAGCGTCGGTTTAGCATTGCCGGTTTTGCGTCTCCAGTTTGTGCATCAAACCAACCTAATCGGGATTGTGTACCGTGGCGATTGCAATACCGCGGCCAAGGCCGACGGTTAAACAGCGTTTCGCGTATGCGTGCGTTTTGCTTTCCCAACCGGCAAAAAGGAAATGACCACCACAATGCATGAGACAATTCCCGATAGCATGGCGATACTCTCTCCGAACCAACTGTAGATGCTTCGACCAATCCCCAACGGTACGTCGACGACGAAATCGCAGCGTCGTTCCTTATAGGTACTTTTTTCGAACAAGAGTTTTCCCCTCGGATCAACCACAGCCGATATCCCGCTCGATGTGATTCGGACTAAGGAGTATCCATTCTCAACGCTGCGCAACGCGGCCACCGACAAGTGCGGTTCCGCCGCGTCTTTCCAGTCATTGCTCGGTGCAAATACGATCCCCGCTCCGGCTGCACCAGGCTTCCGCATAAGAGACGGAAAATCCGTATCGAAGCAAATCACTTGTGAAATCGCGCCTATGTCCGTTTCTATAAACGCGGGCTCAACCGTACCAGGAACACTCGGTTCTCCAGGTGGGATCAGATTCTTTTGGTAGTCGTTGATGACGCGACCTTGCGGAGAGAATAGAACCAACTTATTCTCCAAGAACGGGCCTTCTCTTTGATTCAGGATGCAGGCATACGCCAATCCGAGATAGACCTGCTGATTCTCTGCAAAAGTTGCAGCTCTCTTTAATACATCAGCTTCATCCTCTTTGAGCATCACCAAAGCAGCTTCGCTCCAATACACAATTTTGGCACCATCCTGAACTGCATTTTGACTTCGAAGAAAAAAACCTTCTGTTCGCTGATTCAATTCTTCCATATAGGCTTTCCGTTGCTGATCGGTGATGCTTGTTCCCGTGCGCACCGATCGAACCAATGCGACAATGGCATCATGCTCAAAAGCTTTATCTTCCGCCACCACTCCGCCAACGCGGACAACTTTTGCTGGATCAAGCGGGATCACTTGCCGCCACCAACCAAGTCCCAGAACTAAAGTTAGAAGAACAATGGTTGCAGTTATGTACGACCGCGTCTCTGCCCAAGAAAAGGAGTGCTTCCAAATCCAATCGATCACAGCGCCAACCCAACAAATCAGAAAAACTAAACTGCTCGTTCCGCCGACGGAGAGTATCTGTATTAGCGCGGTATTTCGATATTGAGTTGTCGCCATCGAGCCCCATGACCCAAATGGGCCTTGCACCAAAAGATATTCGATAAAGACAATCATTGAAGGAAAAGCAAATGTAATCCAAAAGGAATCGAACCGTTCACTGACGCGACGATAGATCCAGTACGGTAGAAAACCGATCAAGGCGGCTATACATCCAGCCACCGCAAACTCTTCGTGTGCCATGGGAATAATGCCACGCTGCGTTACCCAAAACACTATGTAGCCCGATAGGATCACGCAAACATTACCGATCCAATTGGGTTGAGCCGCCATAAATCGCAACACCAGCGGTGGCCCTATCCAAACCAAGATCGGCACAACCCAATGCCCGGAAGAAAAGCAACCAAGCAGGATAGAAAGCAACAGCCAAACCCAACAAAGCTTCGATACGTGCGATTTACCTGATGCAACCTGTGACGTTGTCGCTGAATTGGCAGTAGATTCGGCTATTGAACTGACAACTTCAAAAGTCATACACTCTTCCCTTTCTCTTTGAGCTCCTCTAACTCTTGCAATGTCTCCTGACACCAGGCAACTCGTGCATTGCAAAGTCGCATTCCCAACTTGACCGTCATCTTCCAATAGACCATTTGCTCGGAGTATTCCGTCTGCTCCTCGATACCGCTTAAGGCCTCTTTCAACGCTCCCTGCAAGCGTTTTTGGGCATCGAGATATGCCTGAACCTGGGCGATCACCGGTACCGGTCCCACCAGATTGCTGAAAAAAACTTTGAGCAATAATTCGTTACGAGGCGGTTGTTCTGAGAACGGTTTGCTCAACCATTCTTGCAGTTCTTTCTTCCCCGTAGCCGTAATGGCATACGGAATCCGGCGATCCCCTTTCGCCGTCCCCTTTTTATCTTTTCGAATGAGCCCCTCAGATTCGAGACTTCGCAGCAGTGGATAGATCTGCCCATAACTCTCATGCCAAAAATAGGCCAGCACTTCTTCACAGAACTTTTTGATATCGTAGCCCGATGAGGGTCCTGAACTCAGCACCCCCAAGATGGCAAACTTTGTCCGATTCGTTCGATCCATTACCAAGCACCTCGTGTATATCTTTAAGATATATATCTGGCAGATACATTTCAAGCAAGTTTGCGAATATTTCCTGGCACTGAAATGGGTTCAAATAGGTGAACCATCTCCAGAAGCGAGCAGAAATGGAAACGGCCTTCCTTGAGTCGCGCGCAGCCTGGAGAACAGGCACGTTAGCATCGGTTTTGAATCACTTCGGATACCCGCTTGAATAATCGCATTCCCGAATGTAGATCGGCGAATCGCACAATCTACAACTTAAACCACGGGCTCTTAGAATGAACGGTATCGTCCGCGTTGGTTTTTGCTAACTTGCAGATGCGGTCGCCCCCAAGAGTTTCTTCGTCATGGTCAGTACGGTCTGCACGCTGGCACCGAAGATGTAGAGCACCGCAAAGCCAGTCGCAATTCCGCCAAGAACATAAGACAACCACCATGAAGCGTAGATTTCGTAACTTAACTCGTTAGCTCCATCCGCTTGTTTGAAATCGGCAAACTCTTTTTCCACTTGCTTTGCTAACTCAGGATCTGCCTGAATCGCCGATTCCATACCTCCGCAAGCCAGAACGATTTGTGCGGTAGCGAGCCGAAAACCTTTTTGTCCCTTGCGGCGTTCTTCAGAGGTCCCTCGATAACGCTTGGCAGCGGTGATATCCGCCCGAACTGCTTCAAGTCCAACCAAATCTTCATGCTTCCATGGGATCACCATCAACAGGTAACGATCCACCTTCGCCTCCATCCCCTGCTGCGTCTTTTCAAACCTCAAACTGGTTAAGGGGGCCATGAACGTCAGTAGGATGGGAACGCCTACAAAAACTAGGCTGGCAATCGCTTGAGTGATCAAGATTGACTTAAACGATGTGGGTTTCGCTGGGGCATCCATACTGCAACTACCGCTGGGAAGTGAACAGAACTTTAGTAAGCCCCTATTCTAAAGCCTCCGACTAGGTTCTCCAATTAGCCCCAAACGGAGCCTTACGGTGATTTCTCATCCATTTTGCCCTCTCGGGACTCCCATTCCTCAACATCTACTGAGCCACCCTCTATCAAGTGAATTGAGGCTGAAAAATCTTGAGTTTTCGATTACCATACAGCCACGTAGATTGTGGGACAGTGGTATCCCCAGCAAGACAAATATGGAAAACAAATAGGTCGACGGAAGTCATGGCTGTTCTGATTCAAGTTCGCGGTGCAGAAAAGAGTTATGGTCATCAACGCCTATTGGATGACGCTAGTGCATCGCTCACCGATAATGTGAAAGTGGGTTTTGTCGGCCGCAACGGAGCCGGAAAATCAACTCTATTGCGAGTGATCCTCGGTGAAGAGGAACTTGAAAAGGGCGAGGTCATTCGCAGCTCTCAATTGCGCATCGGTTACCTTCAACAACACGACACGTTCCTGCCAGGCGAATCAGCGCTCGAGTATCTCATGCGCGATAGTGGCCAACCCGATTGGAAGTGCGGCGAAGTGGCCGGTGAGTTTGAAATCAAAGGGACCTATTTGCACGGACCGGTCTCTGCACTCTCGGGTGGTTGGCAAACTCGCGTCAAGCTGACGTCGCTCTTGCTCAAAGATCCCAATATGCTCGTCCTCGACGAACCAACGAACTTCTTGGACATTCGAACTCAGATTTTGCTCGAGCATTTTCTTCGCAACTTTGACAAAGCGGCGCTGATCGTCTCTCACGATCGGTCGTTCCTTCAAGCCACCTGCGACCATACGCTCGATTTGACACGCGGCAAACTTACCATGTTTCCAGGCAAGATCGATGCCTACCTGAAATTTGCGGCTGAACAAAAGGAACACACCGAAAAAGTCAACGCCTCGATTCAAGCGAAACAAAAGCATCTGCAAAAGTTCATCGACAAGAATAAAGCTCGAGCGAGCACGGCCACATTGGCTCGCTCCAAGGGAAAGCAACTCGAACGTTTGCAGATGATCGAAATTGAAGCCGAGCTGCCAACGGCAGCAATTCGTGCCCCTGTCGTGCAACCACGCAAAGGACCGGCCGTGCGCATGATCGATCTATCGATCGGTTACCCCGATAAAACGGTGGCTACCGGAATTCAATTGGAAATTGATCACGGCCAACGCGCCGCAATCGTCGGTGATAACGGTCAAGGTAAAACAACTCTATTGCGAACATTGGTCGGTTCACTGGAGCCCATTCAAGGCTCAGTCAAATGGGGACATCATTGCGAAATCGGTGTATATGCCCAACATGTTTACACTTCGCTTGATCCAAGCGAAACAGTGATTGAATATCTTGAACGCAAAGCGATACCGGGCACGACAACACAACAAATCTTGACTGTTGCCGGCTCGATGCTCTTCCGCGATGAGCATGTGCGTAAGAAGGTCCAAGTCCTCTCGGGTGGTGAACGAGCTCGACTCTGTATGGCAGGCTTACTCTTGGGCACGTACAACATTCTTGTGCTCGACGAACCTGGTAACCACCTTGACGTAGAAACCGTGGAATCGCTCGCCGAAGCTTTGAACGATTACAAAGGGACCGTCATATTCACCAGTCACGATCGCCATTTCATGAGTCGTATCGCCACCAACATCATCGAAGTCCGCGATGGATCAGCACGAGCTTATGAAGGTGGATACGATGGCTACCTCTACTACATCAACAAAGAAATCGAAGAAGGTGAGCGAGCTCGGCATCCTTCCAAACATCCTGCAGCTGCCTCAGCGAAATCAGCTTCGGGGTCAACTCAGCCTTCTGATGCTAAACAAGCTCAAAAGGAAATGAAGACTTTAGAGAAGTCGATTAAGGCGCTAGATACCCAACGCATCGAGTTGACAGCCCAAATGGAAACGTGCAACAACACAGCGGAGTTGGAACGACTCGAACGCGAAGTTCAAGCTCTTGAAATGGAAATCAGTGCGGCCGAAGAACGTTGGGTCGAATTGAACGCGATGGAATTCTAGTCGTTGTGATTGTTCGCGTAATCCAGCATAACTGTGCGAGCACACCTGCGTGTCGTCTCGCACACTTCTTTCCCTACGCCACTATCCATGCTGGAGTATTGCACCCCATTTGGGGCCAATAAAGCGAGAATCCGCCCTATCTGAAGCGGATTAGCAGCCAAAACCGCTTATTTGGCACGAGATTTGAACCGCTGGCAAGATCGTCTCACACAGCACGGTTTTCACCCTGGGCTACGACTCTCCCTCCCCAAGCCAGTCCCCATGACCACCTATCTCCGCAACATAACTTGGCTGCTTTGTTGGGTACTGTGTATCAACACAGTCACCACCAAGACGAACTATGCTTACCAGACAAACGTCAATGAACTTCTCACGCAACTCGAATCGCAACTTCGAACTTATAGCTCCTCAGAAAAGGATGCGGTGAGACAAAAGACACTTGCAACATGCTCCACGACGATCAAAAGTCTTAAGACCTCAGCAGTAGGCTATGCCTTAACGATCGATCTTGGATTAACAAGCTTAGAATTACTGCTACAAAATCCTACGCTCGACGAAGACAAGCTTCGCAACTTCGAAGAGCGACTCCGCCTCATCACTCCTGGACCACACCAGGCAGCGCTTAATCAATTGCAAGCACAGGTGAGCGAGTGTCGTCGTCTGTTTGCAACCAATGCAGAAACTCTTGCTAAAGCACGCGACGGCATCACCACGTTGCGTTCGAATTGCAACGAGAACTTTCACTCGCAAGGGAATCCAAAGGAAATCACTGCAGCTTTTGCGTCGCTCTACACAGTCGCAATTGATCCTCATAGCTTACGGAGACTGCAAACAGCCATCAGCATTCCCAACGTCCAAACTCAATATCGAACTCGAAGCCTTGAAAAGCTTGGCCATAGAAACTTTCAATTCCCAATTCAATCGGCAACCTGTTCAGATCAAACTACCATACAAACCGAAGGGACCGCAGTCGTCTCTATGTTGCCTCGCTTTTCCCCATCAAGTCAGTCGATTCCACTCTCCATTCAAGTGGAAGGACGAGGAGACTTGAACGCTATAGCGACTCGCTCTTCTGCACGAGTTTCTGCAAATCTGACAACGGCAGTGCAAGGGATTCAGTCGATTGAACTTCATCCTTTCTCTGTAGATCGGCAGTCACCTTGGATCGATGCTCAAGTTACATCGCAACTTGAAGCTGTTCATTTGGAAGGGCATATCGGTCGCAGTCGCTTGATTCGCAGCATCGTCGGCCGCGTCATCGAGCGAAAACTAACTGAACAGGAGCCTCAACTCTCTCGCAAGCTTGAACAGGCGATATCGCAACGTGCCGCGGAAGAGGGAGAAAAGCTTGCGTTCAAAATCAATCGGCTACTATCGCAATCTATCTGGGCACGCTTGGAATCCGTTCGCTTTTCTCCCGAAGTCTCTCTTACATCCACATCCACTTATCTCACAAGCCGATCTCTCTACGCTTACCCAGATCAATTAGGTGCCTTGACGCCGCCTCCAGAAGTTCCATCGCAGTTAAACGACCAATTGGACTGGACAACACACACGCACGAATCGGCGATCAACAATGTTTGTAGCAAATTGCGCGGGTTTAACCTCGAAGAAGCCACTATGCGCGGCATATGGCAAGTCCAATTGAAGTTGACGAACGCAGCTTGGGATACACCTCAATCAGCCACCATTCCTGCGATTATCATCTTTCAAGACGTCGAACCAATTCGAATCGAATTTCGCGAACATCATTTGAAATTTCTATTGACGTTGCAGACAGCGAAACTCGACTCAACCTCCAACAGCTTTCCGCCCATCACGACAACGTTCACTTACTCGTTAGCCAGCGGACCAAAGCAATTTCAAATTGTACGTTCAGCGTTTTCCCTTCCGCCCAGTTTGTCCACCACAGAGGAACTCGCATGGCGCGAGTTGCTAACAAGATTTTTTCCAGACACACTTGAACCGATTCCAAAGTTTCGCCCATCAATGTGGGAGAACTTTGTTTCACTTCGTTATTTAAACGCGGAAAATGGATGGCTGTCTGTTGGGCTCTATAACCTCCCCGCTGCAAACCAATCCATCAAGTCCCAGGATTCCGATGAGGGACAGCAGCCATGAAGCCTTTTGACATGATCCGTTTTAACTACAATTGGAAACCCTACTTCTTTCTGTTTCTTTTCCCCTTCTTCTTGCAAAGCTTTACATTGCTCGTTGCTCAGGACCACGACGATCTTCTGAATTCGGAACTGCGAGCACAGTTTTCACAAACGGAACTTTTGCTCGTCTTCCAGGGCAAGGGATCTTGTTTACCGTACGATGCCGGCGTCCTAGACGAAGCGTATCGTCGCATCGACTCTTTGCGAAAGAATCGCGTCATTGTGGCTGGAAACAGCAGCGGCTCGATACCCGCAGCATTTTTCTGCTGTTATGGATTCACTGACGGCAATGTTCAACATGCTATCGAACGTCTCAAGCTGGGTGATCGAAATGCTGTCCGAAATATGGAAGATGTATCGAATAAGTTCTCTAAAGTTGCTCAGGGAAGATCTACCGAAATCTCGCATTTGGAGCTGCGCGAGTATATCGCATTCGCTTTGGGCGTAGGCCACTGGGAAAATGCTACATCCATTGAAGAGATCGTGCGTCGCAGCGATGCCAAGCCGAGATTTCCATGCCTCATCGTCGCGGCTAATAGAGAAGTCCTTGACAATAAACATCCTGAAGGACAACTCACTCCAGCTCATCTCAAAGAACTGGCCCCCACGAACATGGATGTTTCATGGCGACAAGAGATCTTTGATTATTACACGCAATATCCTGAACGATTTGCCATAGACCATCCTCACCTAAAGCTCGGTCCCACTCGGCGTATTGGCAAAGCCGTCACATTTTTTGTTGATCCGTCGATGTACGCTCTTCTTAGCCAGATACCAGAAAACGAGCGAACCGCCGACTTGCGGCTCATGACCACAGCTGAAGACGTTGCAACTGCCATACTGGCTTCGGTTTCCGAGCCTTCCTACTTTCCAGCGGTCGTTGAAAACTATCCAGAAAAGATTCTGCAAAATCCCAGGCAGTCTGTCACGGAAACCATTCGGCAGCGATCTTACATTGGAGGTTACATCATTTCGATGCCAGCGCAAGATGTTCGCCGAATGTTACCTGGCATTCGGGTATTGGGAACAGGCTGGCGACATAACCCTCTTGTCGCTCGACTGTTGCTGAAGAGCTGGTTGCTGGCAGATTGCGAAGAGATCGCCTTTCTCAGCGAGTATTGGTCCGATCTTGAAGTCAATCCGGACTATGAATTCGAAAGCCATATTGAAGTGCGTGATCTAACTGGTAGCGAAGAGTTCGAGTTTGGTCGAAGACGAGCCAAGGAACTACTTGACAAGAACCAAGGCTTTCCAGCCTTTGTGAATAGGCCAAAGTACGATTACCCAGCTGAAAAAGCAATTATGCCCCAACGCGAAGTACACGATATGTTCCTCCCTCCCATCGAAGCAGCGTCACCGAATAAACTTCGCACGATGCGCGGCTTCTAACTTGCTAAGGCCTGGAACTTGCTCAAGATTCTTAATGATCGACGCTTAGCCAGGATTTACCGTCATACTCCATCATTTCAATGGGAGTCACCCATGAATTCACTTCTCACGTGTGCGGTTTGGATTTGCATTTTCTTTTTCTCAGTCGAGAGAATAGAAGCCCAAACATTACATGCGATTTTGATCGGTGACGTCTCTCCCTCGACCGGCTTCGGCAAATACACGTCAGCGGTCAAGAATGATCTCATTGGAGTTGCGATTGCACTCGAAGAGAATATGCCAAAATCGCGACTAAATGTCGTTCACCTTGAGTTTCAAGAAGACGTTGATAGCTCTCCGAAAAATATTTTAGATGCAATTGCAGAGATCAAAGTCGCCCCAAACGACACCATTCTCCTTTATTACACAGGACATGGTGCCGTCGATGACCAAGGTCCGTATTTGGCACTTGCGCAAGGCAAGTTGTATCGCCAAGAAATTCTCAAACGCCTTACGGGTAAAGGAAGTCGATTAGTGGCGTTTATCTCGGATTGCTGCAACACGCGTAGCGACGGTTACATGTACATGGCACCTTACTTTGAGGTCCCTGATCGCCGCAAACCAACTCCCCTATTTCAAAAACTCTTTTTTGATTCTCGTGGTGTCATTAACATCAATAGCTCGAGTCCGGGAGAAAGTGCATTTTTCGCACCGTACCGCGAGGATGAGTCTTCCGGCCCGCCTGGATCACCCGGCTCCATCTTTACACTTGCTTGGCTAGACTGGATTAGCAAAGAAAAAAACAACGCTCGCAGTTGGAACGATATGGTCGGAGCGGTAAGCCTAAAGGTGCATACGTCTTTTCACGACTTTTATCCCAAAGGTGCTTCCATAACCAAAGGCTCTCCTGTGCAAACCGATCAGAATGTCTATCCGTACGATTATCCAGGTAAACCTGCAAATGAAGGTCCACGTACTGGCCTAATTGTCCGTGACTTTACCGGTCGAGGTTCTGTTATTACGGAAGTGACACCTGGCTCTCCGGCATCTCAAGTATATCTGGTTCGCAAGGATCAGTTCGTCTCGTTATCACCACAACAAGTTGTTGTAGCCATTAACGGCAAACCGACGCCTGACACCAAAACCGTTGTACAGGAAGTAAACGCATCGCCACAAATCATGCGCATGACGATTCGCGATGCGAGACAAGGTACCTTTGACGTTCTGCTTAGGATGAAATATTGAACAATCATGACTAGCTGCAACTCTTTGACAAAGTACCTTTCGTGCACCTTCGGCAGTCTCCTTAGCATGTGTATCCTGGCGTTGGCTTCGGCGGTTGCCCAAGAGCCTAAGACTCCTCCGTTGGGAAACCAGGTTCCCCCAGCCACGGATTGGGCGCGCGATTATATTGCCGACGATCCACTTGCACTTCGCGACACTGTTTCACTTCAGGACATACGTGACGGCTTGGCTTCACCGAAACGTCAAGCGGATGTAATTACCAAGCATTTTGGCAAAGTTTCGTACGCTACGGACGAACAGAAAATTGACTTCCTGCGGGACTGCCTGCAATCCGAACATCTTGACATCCAACAACAAGCAGCTCAAGAGCTCCAGATTCAGGGCAAACTTGAGGAAATCGTTCGTGAGCTTTTGTTGCAATATCTCAACACCGAAAAGCCCATTTTGCGCAAAGCTGCAATCGTCGGCCTGGAGCACATCCCCATCCCAACATCGAGTATTTCAGCTGAATACTGGAATAATTTATTGCAAGGGATTTCGGATGAAGATCAGCTGGTTGCTAACGCATCTGCCGCGCAAATCCGGGCGCATGGCTATAACGCCGTTCCTCTGTTGCTCAATGCATTGAAAGACGAGCATCCTAATTCAGTGAAGATTGCAGAGATACTCTCGGACATAGTGGGGAGTCGATTTCCACCCGAAGCATTTGACGTAGCCGCGATGCAAGCTCCCCCGGCTAAATCTCCGACTGTTATCGGCAAAGGAACAACGGAAGTAGCTCACTCACCAAGTACTCCTCGAAGCGTCGACCCCAAAAATCCAACGGTTGTGAAAGTCTATTATGGGACGAATCGTGAGCTCATCGATCGCCCTCGCCCAGGTTGGTCTCAAATACTCCCCTATCCTTTCATCGCCGTGCTATTGATCGTGGCAGTTATCACCTTCATTCAAGCGGGCCCTAAAGATTCCGATAACCCCAGGGGTTGTACGAGTCGCCTTATACCAATGCTTATGATCCTGGGGGCCATATGGGCCTCGCTTAACTTCCGGTCGGAGCTGCAGCAACACTGGCGGCTAGGCGTAGGGCCGAGCTTTGGTCCCAGACGTGATGCAACCGAAGAAGTCCACTACGGCACTTGTGACGTATCGATCCCCCCGAAACATGAAGTGGGCGCCGTAGAACGTCCGGTGATTGGCCCCGAAAATGAACAAGAACATGTCGTGCTTCAAAAGACAGAGAGCCTAGAAGAGGAAGCTTTCTTCGCCTCCATTAGAGAGAAGCTGTCGAATATATCTCCGTCCGATAAGTCATGCTTCATTTTCATTCACGGTTTCAACGTCGACTTTGAAAACGCCGCACGCCGCACCGCTCAAATCCACTACGATTTGAGGTTTGAGGGAGTCCCCATCTTCTTTAGTTGGCCCTCACGCGCCAACATCCGACATTATTTCTCGGACCGCAATGAAATTGAGTTTAGTCGTTATGTGATCAAACAGTTCCTAACAGATGTAGCCGAGAGATCAGACGCCAAACGCATTCATGTTATCGCACACAGTATGGGCGCTGATGCAACGTGTCGAGCCATTGCCGAGATGGGTGATAAAGGGAAAGTCTTTGATCAAATCGTTTTGGCTGCGCCTGACATTGATCGTGAAGTGTTTCGTCGCCAAATCGCACCTCGCTTAACCAAGACCGCCAATAGGACGACACTCTATTGTTCTAAGAACGATTTAGCATTGATGTTATCCCGCAACTTCAATGATGCAACTCGTGCCGGCGATTCCTCCCAAGGCGCGTTGGTCATTCACGATGTCGACACCGTGGACGCCTCTGAAATTGATACCGATTTGCTCGGTCACTCCTACTATGGGGATTGTATCCCGTTGCTGCATGATGTGCACGATCTATTGAGAGCCTCACTCTCGCCAGAGCAACGTAATTTACGCCCTTGGCCCGTTGACGAAGGTCTTCAGTATTGGACGCTGCCGGATACGGAAGAAGATCCGCTGTTGTTACCGAACGAATCTACTTCACCATCAGTCCCACAATAAAACGTACGTATACGCACGCCGTTCGATCCGATCATTCTTTGAATTCGCCTGTATAGGGAGTTCCGCTAACCACTCCAGTGATAGCGCCTGCATAGTCCTGCACTGTACTCAAACTTTCATTCGAGCCGGTAAACTCCGAAGCTGTACCCGCGTCATCAGACGATGGAGAAACCGCCGTTAGTGTCAGCGTAACTGCAGGTTCTTTAATGGTTACCTCAATCGTAGCGGCGTCGATAGGAACGGGTGTTCTTTCGTCGGCACCTAAAATGTAAGCGGTTGCACTTTTGGCAGCATGGTCGAATACGATCTCAACATGGTACTTTCCTCCACCCCAATCGACCACGACGCCACCATGAGGGCCTTGACCATGGCTGTGTCCCGCTTGCGAATGATCAACACCCTCGCCATGCGAGTGGTCGTGGTCATGCCCATCAGCCTGGCCATGATCGTCAACCGCTACTTGGGATTCCGATCTTCCCTTGGCTGCATCCTGCTTTCCCTCGCAACCAACACAAACGAACAATGCAACGAACAACCTTAAGTACTTTCGCATATCACTTTCCTTTCTTATGATTTCGAATCTTCGCCGCATCTGCCAATCGCCTCGCATCTTGTCCCGTAAGACTCCAAAAGATTCCGGGATGAATGAGGAACTCGCAAAATGTAGATGTACACAAACCACCAACAATCACCGTGGCCACAGGATATAAAATCTCTCGTCCAGGCTCGTTTCCTCCCATCACCAGCGGAGCCAGACCAATGCCAGCCGTTAACGCTGTCATCAACACAGGTGCTAGCCGCTCTAAACTGCCACGCAAAATCATTTGTTGACTAAACTCTTCACCTTCTGCGTTCATCAAATGCAGATAATGTGTCACCAGTAGAATACCGTTTCGCACAGCAATCCCACCCAGCGAGATAAATCCCACGAGGCTGGCAACCGTTAAAGTTTGATCGGTCAACACCAACGCGACTACGCCACCGATAAACGCGGTCGGCAACGCATTCAAGATTTGCAACACGATGCGTATCGATGGAAACAGAATCAACAGCACAGCTAACATTCCCAACACGGAAACACCTGCCAGTATGAGAATCATGCGTGTCGCGTTCTGTTGACTTTCGAATTGTCCACCGTATTCAATAAAGTAGCCAGTTGGTAGATTCAGCTTCGCATCCAACTTCGCCTTTATTTCTTCTACAGCCCCGGCCAAATCTCGACCTTGTGTATTACATCGAATGACAATTCGGCGACGGGCATTTTCGCGGTTAATCGAATTCGGGCCAACGCCCTCAAAAACATCTGCGATTTCTCGCAATTCGATTTGGCCCCGTTCGGCCTGTCCCTCGATATGTGGCAAATGCAAACGCAAGCGTCCTAAGTTCGCAAAGTCTGACCGATAGGTTTCTTCCAGCCGAATCAACAAGTCATATCGGCGTTGTCCCTCTAATACTTCTGAAACAACTTCGCCTTGAAGTGCGGTTTGCAGAACAGAGGCTACATCCCCTCGGGTGAGACCATAGTAAGCCAAATCATCGCCGCGCAATTTTATGTGAAGTTCTGGCGTCATTCGAATCGGCTCAACTAAAGGAGTCGTGATTCCCTCGATCCCGGCCAATTCGGCTTTCGCTTCTTGGGCAAGCCTCAAAAGAGTATCTAAATCTTCCCCTTGAATTTTGACCGCAATCTGCGCGTATACCCCCGAAACCATATGGCTGATTAAGTGCGCTAATGGTTGCTCCACTTCGACATCAACCCCAGGAACTTCAGTCTTCAGTCGTTCTAGCAGTTGTTCAATAAACGCGTCACGCTCCTCATGACTATCCGGATTCATGCTCAATATATACTCGCTCACATTCACCGGCGAAGCATGTTCATCCATTTGCGCTCGTCCCGATCGTCGCACAAAATTTAGTATCGATCCCATCGGATTTTCAGCAGACTTTCGTAGCGACAAGAACAGTGTGTCGATGTCGTGGGAAACACTATTGTTGGCCTGCAAGGATGCTCCAGGGGGGAGAGTTATATTGACTTGCACGCTCCCTTCATCGAAAGCGGGGAGAAAATTGCGTCCTAACTTTGTTACTTGCCAAGCTGCTATTACGAAGCCTAGCCAAGCAATCGCCAGCAATAGAAGTGGCGTGTTCATACTGAAGCGAATCAGTGGTGTTGCAAGCCACTTAAGCGCCCTCAAAACCCAACCATCTCCATGGTCTGTATGCCGAATCGAATTCCTGAGCAAATAATAGGAAAGTACGGGCGTTACGGAGAGGCTTACCACAAACGAAGATAAGATAGAAACGATGTAGGCCAAACCGAGCGGTGCAAACAATCGCCCTTCCACGCCAGACAGAGCAAACAAAGGTAAGAAAACGAGAATCACCACAGCCGTGCCAAATAAAATGGCATTTCGGATCTCCACACTCGCCGCGTAGATAACTTCTAGAACAGGACTAGGTTGAGGCAAGCGCTGATTTTCACGCAATCTTCTGAAAATATTTTCCACATCCACAATGGCGTCATCAACCAATTCACCCATTGCAACGGCGATTCCCCCCAGCGTCATCACATTGATAGAAAGATCGTTTCCGCTGACCCAACTGAACCACCTAAAAACTAGCGACGTAATCACCAAAGAAAGCGGAATGGCTGTAAGAGTGATTACCGTGGTGCGAACATCTAGCAAGAAGAGAAAAAGCACCAAGATCACCAACAGTGCGCCAATCACCAATGCTTCGGCCACATTGAAGATGCCGCGATCGATGAAGTTTCGAAGTTGGAATAAGTCAGAACGCACAATGACATCGTTTGGAAGCGACTGCTCCAAATCAACAAAGGTTCTCGTAATATCATTGGTCAATCTGCGAGTATCAACATGCGGTTGTTTAACGACCGTAAACACTACTCCATTTTGCGCGTTGATGCTTCCGTCACCCCGTTTTAGTTCCGCACCTTCGACAATCTTGGCAACTTGCGAAAGCAATACCGAGCGTTGCGGATTCGAAGCGATTGGTACCTGCGCCAAGTCTTCCACGACACTTCGGCCCCCTTGTCCAAGCCGACCTAAAATCCGAATAGAACGTTCGGTTTCACCTTCAATCGCGAAACCGCCGCTGGCATTCATGTTGCTTTCTCGCAGTGCACGACTGACGTCTTGCAGCGTGACGTGATACTCTTGTAGTGCGGTCGGATCGATCAGGACTTGGTACTGCTTTCGGTCGCCACCTTGCATGAAGACCTCGGCGACTCCATTCACTTTAAGGATACGTGGTCGAATCACCCAATCGGATATCGTACGAAGCTCGGCATTGGATTCGCCTTCGCTGCGAAAATGTAGATCATAAGTTCCCTTCTCTGTTTTTATCTGAGCCTCGCTGGCTCCGGATCGCGGGAACTCTGTGGTGGTAGTCCACTTCAGCAATTCAAAAGGGACTTCTTTCCAACTTTCTACCCGGCGTCGGTCTTGAACTTCCCAGAGTTTAAGGGATTCCTCGATCCCAGCTTCGAGAACTTCGCCGATCAAGTTCGTATTTGGAATCGGTGCGAGTTTACCGCCACGCGGGCCCATTTGCCGATATATTCCCGCGATGACAATTTGCCCCATGATTGAAGAAGGTGGAGTCATTTGGGGACGAATACCATCCGGTAACGTCCCTTCCAGCGTCGCCAATCGCTCTCCGACGGTTTGACGCGCTGCGCGAATTTCCGTTTTCCAATCAAACTCAACATACAGCACATTGAGGCCTGCCGTCGTTTGACTGCGGACATCCTGCACGCCGCTGGCTCCCATTAGTGCCACTTCGAGCGGCTGCGTTACCAATGTTTCGACTTCCTCCGTTGCCAACCCGGGTGCTTCCGTGATGATCACAACGCGAGGGCGGTCAAGGTCCGGGAACACATCGATCTTCATTTGCGAAGCCAGAAATGTTCCATAGACGATCACTACCAAACAGACGATGAGCACAACCGTTCGATATCGGAGTGACCAGCGAATCAATCCATCTAACATGCAGAGGTTCCTTTTCGTTCGCTAGTGTGCTGCATGAACCGTGCCATCGGCATGCACATGCAACCCTGGCTGATGACCACTTTCCGCTTGGGACTTCAAAATCCTCTTTAACGCGGAAGCCGAATTTTGAGCCAGAAATGTACCGAGCGTTATAGAACCATCATTGGCAATGACCGTATGTTGTCGATCCTGATAGACAATCTGTACTGATATCTGTTTGAAAAGGTCGCCATTCTGCTGAAAAACAAAGGCTTCTCCTCCTTCCCTGACAACGCCTTCCGTCGGAAGCACGACAACATTGTCGAGTCGTTCTATCGGAACGCGAATACGTACTCTTTGCCCCGGTCGATATCTCCAAACCAAAAAGGTATTCGCATCTTTAACGTATTGCTGATTTTGGTTTTGCAGCGGAATAAAGAAATCAAAAGTGCGTGCATTGATATCCACCGTATTGGCAAGATGCCGAATGGTAAAAACCTGCTGACTTGGTGGCCAAAAGTCCGGAGCATCTTCCGCAAACTCCAAGTCAACTTGCGTACCGTTTAGAGCCGCTCGCTCTAATGCTTCCGCATCTTGCTTGAACGCATGCCCAACAACATACAGTGCTTGATGATTGGCTAAGCCAAGCAATAACTCGCCCGCTTGTACCGTTTGACCTAACTCCACATTCAATCCATGAACTTCATACGGAATTTCTTTATCACCCTCTGTTTCCACCGCAACAGCGCGAGAGTTTTCTCGTGAGGGGACGGACGATTCCGTCGGAGCATAGGGGGGAGCAACAATATCGAGTTGGGAAATGAAGTTACCTTGGGAAATCGAATCAATGGAGGCAGCGGGAAGTCCTCGATTGAGCAACTCTTGTTTTGCGGCTTGAATAGCAATCTGTTGCCGTTGGAGATCATTGCGAAGCTCAAGCATTCGCGTTCCTGAGATAGCCCCTGATTCGACTGCACCTCCAAGTCGATCCATTTGTGATTGAATGAGATTGGTTTCCTGAATGGCCTTAAACAGCTGCGTTTGCGTCGCCTGTAAATACTCACTGAAGAGTTGCAAAGTCACCAATCGCTCACCAGGCTTAACCGTATCGCCAGGAAAGACATGAATGGCGGATACGACACCGACAGCGGGCGCTGTGACACCTCGATCGGAAATACCCGGTCGATCGCGAATAACACCTGGAATGGTGATGCTTATCCAATAATCCGTAGATCGAGCCGCTGCGCTTTTTAGCCCCATGTTCTGCCGGGCCTTTAGGCTGACTTCGACCACTGCCGAACCTCGCCCCTCATTTTCATGAGCTTGTTCGTCTGCGGCTTCTGCCACAGTCCTACTCGCATCCTTTCCGATCCACCATCCAATAACCCCGGCCGTAGCAACTAGCGCAACGAAGCCAAGTGCGCGCGCAGCATTTGCGGAACGCATGACAATTCTCACTCATCTATGGAAGAAAATCCCAATGAAAAGACGACCATGCGTCGTCACTTGCACTGGTACATTAGAAAAACGAATCTCAACAAGAAGGCAACCCCTTCAGAAGACTCGTTCATAACAAAAGAGTAGAATGCCGCAGATAAATCGGTTCAGCATAACGCGAACAAAACCGATCTAAGGATGACGTCGTTTGCACAGAGAAGAAATGAGTCGCAGCTACTCCGTCTTCTAAGAAAACCTGCAGAATGACAGATTGCAATGGAGCCTTCGAATTCGGCAAGAATCGACTGAGTTCAGGGAACCAGATCACATGATCGCAATCTGAGCAATGGGCCGAGCAACCGCAGGATGCCTCCAATTCCGCTGGCCGATTTTGAGAAGGTGTTTCGCGCTGACTAGAATTACCTTCCTGGCCTATAGTTTTTCTAGTGTCGCTTGGATGTTCATGCTCATGACTATGGGAAGGGGTCGCATGAGAATGTTCACCGCAAGCAAAATGAACATGAACGTGAGTTCGTTCACCAATTCCAACCCCATGACAGCATTCATGCGAATGGGAAAATACATTCCCCACGGCACTGAACGCAATCAAAATCAGGCTAAGAATTCGTCCCATACTTTCTCCAATGCAAGCGACACCTCTGTGCATGGTAGACGGAATTGGTATCCCCGTCCATACCGCGTTTAGCTCTCCATTGGTCCATCACCTGTAATGACAGCAACTTTCCCTATTCACCTAACAGGATCGTAAGCCTCTCTGTTCCATCCTTCAAAATCGTCAGCATGGGCAACGTGTTCCCAAAGTTGGCCGCAACAAATGAAGTTACGATCACCAGATGGGACTGCGCGCGATTTTCATTGAAACTCTGCTCCCGCATAGTCTCGCGGGTCAGGGAGAACGAATTTTTCATAATCTACCTTTTCTCCCCCATCGCAAGTCACCAACGCCTTGAATGTCTCCTCATCGATGTCTACGGAAATTACTTTCGCTTCACCGCTTAAGAATAATCCCAAGAAGAACTTATCCTCGCGAACGACTGTCTGGTAGGCAGTAGATACATTCAAGTTTGTTGGAGACGCCCATGGATCTTGTTGCTTCAGCAATACGACAGCCACCAACGTATCGGACAAACCATCCGTGCAACGACCCATTTTGGAATAGGTCCCCTCAACAAAAAAAGCTTGTTTGCCGGGATCATCTTTCAAGCTCGAAATCAGGTAAATGTTGCAGTTTTCTGAATCCTCTTCATAAGCAACTCGTGTGGACCTATAGACCTTTGGAGAGCGCCGGCGCAGGAACGAGTTCTCTACGTCATTCCAAGGCCTCATTTCCTTCATATCGATTTTATCGAAGGTTTTTGCTTCGTCCAAATGTGGCAATAGTGGAACTCGCCATGACCACACCAAAACCCCCTCTGAATTAATACTTCCGGGAGCGGGAAACCGCTTGTATGAATCATGGTAGCTATGAAGGGCCACACCGATCTTATTTAGATTGGCTACATCCACAGCCAGATCCATGTTGTCTTGCGCCTTACCTCGTGCGGGAAGCCAGAACAATGCAAAGAAACCGCCGCAAGCCAGCATTAGAAAGAAAACCCCACCCACAAGTATCCCGGTCAGAGCACCAGCTGAAAGCTCACCGGACTTATCCTGTTTCTGAGGCTTCTGCGGTTTCGGGGCCTCTGGTTGCTGACCAAACCCAGCATAATTGTAACTGACTGGTCCCTGTTGATTGTGACCATTCGGCGGGTATTGCGACATAAAACATCCGGGGCGTATAGGAGAGGAACCGTACAGACAAGCAATTTCGACAAGTTACAATGTGTCTCAATGAATTTCAAGACACCGCAAGTTATGTGCTCTTAATAATGTCGCAACCAACGTAAATAGCGTTCCCCTCCCATAGTAATTGCACCATAAGCTGTTATCCCAGCGGGCCTTTCTCCAAGTTGCTTTTATCACACCCCACAGCAGTCGTTGGTGGTTGATTCCAACTTTGATGATTTCCTGCGTACTTAAGAGGACTCAATGCTGCCTTGCGTAAAATACTGATGTTTACATCCGCATGTCCTTTTCGCTTTCGGTTTTGGACGTCATTGAATGTCATGTCGAGTTACCAGTAGAGGTTGCCCTCGAATACGCTGCATAATTGGATGCCGTTGCACATCGTGAAGATCCCTATTCGACCTGACAAAAGCACTTTTTGACTCGGTCCGCATTGGTGTCGGTAAAATCTGAGGAGTTTCGCGTGCGAGGATCATCCAGGTCTTCGAAGTGAACCTGCCTGCCCATGGAAGGAATCGCATGCTGCCTTAAATGGCAGAATCCCTTTGGGAGCCTACCAGTTAACCTTTCTTCCACTCTCGAAGAATTTTCGGAAAGCTTGTCCATCGTTCGCGAATCTCCGTCGCTTTGACTCTTGTGGTTGAATCCCCGCTCCGATCCCGTATGAGTCAGATGAGGCATCCCATGAACCCTTCCAATCCATCCCGAATGGCTGATTTGGCGAAAGGTATTGCTTTGTGCGCGACAATCATTGCCGTAAAATGGTATTTTGGTACTCCATCCCCCCCAGAACCAGCTCCCGTCTCCCCTGCAATACCATCCACTCTTTATCCTGGTACAGCCAGAGCTTGGTTTCCTCTAAACCGTTCCGAGTACATGTTGCAAGAGCCGCAACCTCCCAAACCAACCGAGCAAACCGAACGCTCAGGGGCTGACTCGCCTCCCGGAATCGTGTTCTCCGACGCTCTTAAAGAACCTGCAGCTGTAGAAAACGCACGCTCAACGCAAACTCATAGTCACGACTTAGCTCGTACGTGGCTGCAGTCGAAGGTAGGGAACAACCTTGCGCCATTTGAGCGATTGGTCCTGCGAGACCGTTTTCTGGGTTCCATCGACTTGGCAATAAAATCCGTCGAACTGGACAACCGCAATTCAGTGCTTATCATTGGTCCAGAAGTAATTGACTCCACTTCGCATATCTTGCTGTCGCACAATCATCAAGCACAACAATTCAAATTGCCCAAGGAATGGGATAAGTACTTGATGGTGGAGCACCGTGAAGCATGGCTCAGTAAGCTTGCAGAAACTCTGCCACTGGATTCCCACAAAGTAACTTTGAGTGAGTTGACGTGCACACTGAAAAAAGTTTCTAGCTCAGTTACCGATATAGATCTAAATGTTCGTGCTCTTTTCCATGAATCTCTTTCGGCTGCAAAAGTGGGATTGGCTGTCGAAGCCTGGCAACTTGGACTCCATACGACGCACACGAGGCTACTCCCCGAGACGGCGACCTTGGAAGAGAATTCGAAGATAAGACTTCACGGCAATATAGAACTGGTTGGAAACTTTGATGTCGAGAAACCAGTACTCATTATCGTAACGATTGTGGAGCCATCATGGCAGGAACCCTCTAGCAGCTCGACGTCTGCAGTCCCTACATCTACAACTTCGCTATTGAGCAACACACTGGCGGGATTTGTTTACGATGGAGAGTGGCACCCGTTTCAAGCGATCAATGAATTGGGTAATTGAGCATTCAAACATGGGCTGCGAATGCAAAAAAACGAGCGAAGTATGGCTCATACTTCGCTCGCAACTTGACTTCCTCTAGTTCAAATGACCAGCAAACGAACTCGGCGATTGACCGCTGTCCGAAGACTACGGTTCCAACATATCTGGATACATCTGCTCTCCACCGTCGCGCGTCACCAGCGCCTTAAATGTCTGTTCGTCTATGCTGGTTTTCAATCTTTTCACCGCCCCATCCAGAAATAAAGCGATGAAAGTCTGATCTTCGTTTTGGATGAGTCGATAAGCTTCCTCTGTAGAAAGTGTTTCAGGACTAGCCCAAGGAACGTTGTGCTTGACCAACAACACGCCCACAAGGGTATTGGATATTCCATCAGAACAATCGCTAAACTTCGTATAGACACCATCCACAAATGCAGAGTTTGGTCCTCCCTTATTTTCCGGATTGGAAATCAGAAAGATATTCGCCCCATTCGAGCCTGGAGGGAGATCTGATCGCACCGAGGTGAAGTAGGGGTTTGCGGGTCCTTGCAGTACTGTATTGGACGGATCATCCCAGGGCTTCATGTTTTTGAAATCCACCTTTTGAAAGGTGGTTCCGTCTTCAATAAAGGGCAACATGGCAATGCGCCATGACCAAACCTTTTCCCCATTGGAATTCGTAGCATACGGCGTTGGAAGCTTTTTGTACGTTGCCTCATAGTTGTGCAAAGCCAAACCGATCAAACGCATGTTATTGCTGTCTTGAACCTGAGTAGCTGCGGCCCGAGCTGCCGAGATCGCCGGAATAAGAAGTGCAGCCAACACGCCACCGCACAGCAAAAAGCATAGAAAAAGAATGCCCAGGATGATGCCAATAATCATTCCCGTTGACATTCCATTTCGTTGGGGCGGAGGAGCACCACCACCTCCGTAGTTGCCGTAATTCATCGCCCCCTGCCCTGATTGTTGATTGCCATAGGGGTTGTACTGGGACATGGACAGGCCCTTATTATTCAAAAAATGAGATGGTCGCAACAAAAGAGTCCAGAAAACATGAGGGATGAACGTAAACGATATGAATCCCATTTTCAAGCTGCCAACTTTCGCCCGCGAACATAGCCACCTGGATGCTTCTATGAATGTAGGTATAGGGAGGTTATACTGAGTGGCGGCTCCTGTTTAAGAACTCCCCACCACATATCCCACCGATATCGCTGGCATCTTCAACCGCTCTGCGTGGAGAAAGCCTCATCATGATGGACTCAGCAAAACCAGTATGGCTTACGGCATCCTTGCTCTTCGTTGCGATGCAGTTCGCATCCCTCCCATATTCGATATTTGGCCAAGAGCAGGCACTCCATTATCAACAAAAAATACGTCCAATCATTGTTGACCATTGCCTCGCCTGTCATGGTGTCGACGAAGCAACGCGCGAGGGTGGATTGCGATTAGACCAAAGAGAAGCTGCACTTAAAGGTGGCGAGTCGCAATCCCCAGCGATCGTCCCTGGCAAACCCGACGATAGCGAGCTCATTCGAAGGATCACCTCAAGCTCATCCGATGAGATCATGCCCCCACCTGAACATGGTGCCCCCCTCAACGCCGACGAAATTTCACTCTTGAAGGAGTGGATAAAATCTGGGGCAACCTATGAAGAGCATTGGGCATTCGTCGCTCCGAAAAAGGTACCGCTTCCAAACTCTCAATATGCACGCCCTATAGATGCTTTGGTTCAACAACATCTTTCAACCAAAGGCATGAGCCTGTCCGCTATCGAGCAACAGAACAGGCTCTGTCGCAGAATCTATCTCGACATTATTGGACTCCCTCCTACGCCCGGTGAACTTGAGGCGTTTCACAAGGATGGGATTGAAACGACCATTGACAAACTCCTCGCGAGTGAACGCTTCGGTGAGAAGTGGGCGCGACCTTGGTTGGACGCTGCCCGATACTCCGACACCAATGGATACGAGAAAGATCTCAAAAGAGATCAATGGGCGTGGCGGGATTGGGTCATTCGAGCCTTGAACAACGATAAGCCCTATGACGAGTTCGTCATCGAGCAAATTGCGGGGGACTTAATTCCAAATGCCACACAAGATCAAATCATCGCGACGGGCTTCCTCAGAAACAGCATGGTCAACGAGGAAGGTGCCATTGTTCCAGAACAATTTCGAATGGTGGAGATGTTTGATCGCTTGGATTGCATAGGAAAGTCAGTGCTCGGTTTAACGACGCAATGTGCGCAATGCCATTCTCACAAATTCGATCCACTCACCATGCACGAATACTATGGAATGTTCGCATATCTGAACAACACCTACGAAGCCCAATCTTGGGTTTACAATGGCACACAACTCAACAAAAGAAATGAAGTTCTCAACGCCATAAAAGAACTAGAAACACAAATCAAAAACAGTCGTCCCGATTGGGCACAAGAGATCGCTAAGCTTGAAGAAGATTGCCGGACGAAGCAAGCCGCTTGGAACGCAATCAAGTTCTATGATATGAACAGCATCAGCGGTCTTAATCACCCTACACAAGAGGCGGACCTCAGCTTGCTCATGAAAGGTCACACAAGTGGCGATGTCTATTTCATTGCGGAACCCAATTTAGCCAATGTTACTGGATTGCGAATCGAAGTTCTCACGCACCCAGATCTCCCCTTCACTGGACCAGGTCGCAATGCCGTTGGTTCCTGGGGTATTCGCGAAATTGAAGTCTTTACTCAACAACCTGATGCCAAAGACTGGCAGAAACTAAAACTGACGAACGCTACGGCAGATTTCTCGGAACCAGAACAGAAACTTGATGAAGGCAAAAGTACCAGTGGCCCCGTTTCACTGGTGGTTGATGGGAACGATGCCACATGGTGGAAAGCAGATCGAGGCACGGCCCTGCGTAACCAACCTTCCGTGGCTGTGCTGCAATTCGAAACGCCTCTAAGTGCCCCTGCTGGCACAAAATTCAAGATCGCAATGCGAATGACGGATATGGTTGGCTCCTGCCGCTTCTCACTTACCACTACCGACAAGCCGACGGCGGCATCGATGGATTACGGAGCACTGTTGGCTGCACAAGTTCCTGCCGCAGATCGAACGCCGCAGGAGCAGCGATATCTCTTCGACGCATGGCGAAAATCGATGGCGGAATTGAAAGACCTTTCGGACCAGATCGATTCGCAATGGAAACAGTACCCCACTGCAGAGACTTCCATTTTGCATTCCGCAGAACGTCCTCAACGCGATGCCCGAGTTACCCATTTGCTCCAGCGTGGCGAATGGGATAAACCAGGGGAACCTGTTACTCCCACAGTCCCAGCCGCTTTCCATCCTCTACGAGATGACACCTCCCCTCCTCGACTCAAATTCGCCCACTGGTTAGTGGACCGTGAATCCCCACTCGCTGCGCGAGTTGCCGTGAACCGAGTGTGGCAGTCGATCTTCGGAAATGGACTGGTTGAAACAGCAGAAGATTTCGGAACCCGTGCTACAGTTCCCGAATACCGAGAACTCCTCGATTGGCTGGCCGTGGACTTCATAGAGAATCAGTGGAGCACGAAAAAGCTTATTAGAAAAATCTTGACCAGTAAAACCTATCAACAATCTTCGCAAGTTACACCGCAACAGCTAGAACTAGATCCAGACAACCGACTTCTGGCTCGTGGCCCAAGATTTCGTGCCGATGCTGAAGTTGTGCGCGACATGGCGATGGCCATGGCAGGCCTGTTGCATCATCAGTTTGGTGGACCGGGTATTATCCCACCCGTTCCGCAAAACGTGCTCGATTACAACTACACTTATCCAAGCTACTGGGTTCCAGCAACAGGCCCGCAACGCTATCGCAGAACTATTTACAACTTCCGAAAACGGTCGATGCCAGACCCTGCGATGTCCGCGTTTGATGCGCCGAATGCAGATTTCGCTTGTGCTCGACGCATCCGATCTAATACGCCACTTGCAGCGCTCACCGCCCTGAATGAACCGATCTTTGTCGAAGCCTCTCAAGCGATGGCCCTCCGAATTCTTCGCGAAGGCGGGAATTCCGATGCCAGCCGTATCACTTACGCCTATCAAATTTGTATGGCTCGTTCTCCTAACGAAAACGAACAAAAAGTGGTCATGCAACTTCTCCAACAGCAAAGACAAAGAATTGCTGAAGGGTGGCTCAATCCGCGCGAAATGATCACTGGTAAACCCGACCAACTTCCTGAACTTCCCGCCGGCACAACGCCTCAAGATGCAGCTGCTTGGACGATTGCAGCCCGCGTCCTGTTGAATCTTGATGAAACCATTTCCAAAAACTAAGCCCTTCTTCAACGTAGATTAAACCATGAAAATCACCCCAGAAATGATGGCTCGTCGATGGTTTTTGCAACGCTGCGGAATCGGCTTAGGAGCGATGGCCGCAAGCAACCTGTTGCATCAAGAGCTTTTGGCGAATACCAACGGCGATTCAAATCCCAATCCGCTAGCGCCTAAGAAACCACATTTTGAACCGAAGGTAAAACGCGTGATCTACATGTTTCAAGCCGGCGCTCCCAGCCAGCTCGAACTATTTGATCACAAACAAGAATTGGTCGCTCGCAATGGCCAACTTCCACCCGCCAGTCTACTCGAAGGCTATCGGGCGGCATTTATCGATCCCAAATCGGGACTGTTAGCTGGCAAGTTCCCATTCAAAAAGTGGGGACAGAGCGGAATGGAATTGAGTGAAGTGCTACCCCATCTCGGTGAAGTTGCAGATGATATTTGTCTTATCCGCTCCATGCAAACCGAAGCCGTAAATCATGCGCCAGCACAAATCATGATGAATACCGGCTCGCAACAATTTGGCCGCCCCAGCTTGGGTGCCTGGAGTCTTTACGGGCTAGGCAGCGAATCAGAAAATCTACCTGGCTTTGTGGTACTCACCAGCGCCAAGGGGACTAGCGGCGGAGCGAGCAATTATGGAGCAGGATTTCTTCCGACGATGTATGGCGGAGTGCCACTTCGCAGCAAGGGCGATCCGGTTCTTTATCTCTCTAATCCTCCAGGCATCGATTCTCAAACGCAACGCGAATCCCTCGACGCAATTCGACGTTTGAATGAAGCATCTCTCCAATCGTTAGGTGATCCACAAATCGCAGCTCGAATCCAAAGCTACGAAATGGCCTATCGTCTTCAAACCAGTGCTCCCGAACTGATGGAGCTCACGGACGAATCGCCTGAAACGCTGGCGATGTACGGAATCAAGGATCCCAAAGAGGCTAACTACGCACGAAACTGTTTGCTCGCGCGAAGACTCGTTGAACGTGGCGTACGATTTGTGCAACTCTTCCATGAAGCCTGGGATCAACATGGCAACCTCAAAGCCGATGTTAAGAAAAATGCCTTAGATACGGATCAAGCCAGTGCCGCGTTGGTAAAAGATCTCAAGCAACGTGGTTTACTCAAAGATACTCTGGTGATTTGGGGTGGTGAATTTGGGCGGACTCCAATGGTTCAAGGTGGTGACGATGGACGAGATCATCACAACCGCTGCTTCAGTTTATGGTTGGCCGGCGGTGGCTTAAAAACGGGCTACACGCATGGCAAGACGGACGACTTTGGGTTCAATGTTGTTGACCAGCCGGTGCATGTCCACGACCTTAATGCAACCCTATTGCATTTACTTGGATTAGATCACCTCAAGTTAACCTATCGCTTCCAAGGGCGTGATTATCGACTTACCGATGTTCATGGAAATTTGGTCAAAGATATTCTCGCATAGTAACGTACGAAGCCCTAAACTACTTCTTTATCCCACCCAGACTTCTTCCCCTCGCTGGGGCACAGGTTCGCACTGCGCCCACCCACCACTGGAGAGACGGCTATGCCACTTCGTCCACAAAAGATTGGCTCTATTCAATCGCGCCGTGATTTTTGTAAATGGATGGGGTTGGCGACCCTCAGTGCGTCGATGCCACTATGGACTCCTCCAGTTCTGGCCAACTCAATCTCGTCTAAGTGGCTAACGATTGAATCCATCGAGCGTGTCACCTTAAACGTCCCATTTCGTGATATACCCGCACGCGCGATGGCCAAAGAAGTTCCTCACTGGGTTTACTCCGAAGTGCTCCAAGTAAAATTAAAATCTGGGGTGATTGGTTTTGGCGAGACCATGCTCTTCTACACTTGGAAAACCACCAGCGACGAAATCGTCAAAGAAGCCATCGGTAAAAATGCAGCGGAGATGATGTGGCGAGATGACTTGGGAGCAGGTTTACAAATCGCCCTGTTCGATGCGGTCGCCAAATCGCTTGAAGTTCCCGTTCATGCGTTGTTGGGAACAAAGATCTATAACGAAACACCTCTTTCGTGGTGGAACATCGACACAAGTCCAGAGGACATGGCAGCCGAATGCAAGTTAGCTCACCAACAAGGTTATTTGGCCTACAAAACGAAAGGACGACCATGGTTCGATTTATGGGCTCAGATGGAAAAGGCGACCAAGGTTGTCCCACCTGAATTCAAAATTGACATGGATTTCAATGACACATTGTTAGATGCCGAACGTGGCATTCCGATTCTGAAACAATTCGAACATTATCCGCAAGTTGATATCTGGGAAACGCCTATTCCGCAAAGCGACATCGCTGGCAACAGCCGTATCGTCAAAGAGATGAAAGCCAAGGTCGCAATGCATTATGGTAATCCTGAACCATTCACCGTCTTTAAGGAGCAAGCGTGTGACGGCTTTGTGTTGGGTGGAACAGCTCAGACCTTGATGAATGCCAATGCGGCCTGCAAAATCGCCGATTTACCGTTTTGGCTGCAATTAACGGGCACCGGAATCACAGCCGCTTGGTCGCTCCATTTTGGTGGCGTTCTTTCTCAAGCCAAATGGCCCGCTGTGAATTGTCATCAACTCTACACGCACACATTGCTAACCGAGCCCATTGTGGTGAAGAATGGTAAAGCCACCGTTCCAGACAAGCCCGGCTTAGGCTTCGAATTGGATCAAGATGCTTTGGCCAAATTCCGTACCGATAAACCCAGCGTTCGGCCCGATCCGCCACGTATGATCGAAACCACTTGGCCAGACGGGCGGCGCATGCTTCTCGGAAGCCATGGAGTTCTCAACTTCATTTTGAAGCAAGCTAATCTTGGCAACATTCCTTATTTTGAACATGGCGTGACCACTCGCCTAGTTCCCAATGATGGCTCTGCTCAATGGAAAGAACTCTACGACAAAGCAGGCCCAGAAAAGCCACTTTTTCTATAGCTTTGCCTCTTCCTTAATCGCGTGCGTCGAACAAAAAACGGCATTTTAAGCGGTGCGTCGTCGGAGTAAGAATGATGAACTTGATTCGCAACCTAATCTTCTTCGTGAGTGGGACGGTGCTGTTTGTCCCTTCCGCTTGGGCCGAGGTTCGCCAGTCGCGTCCCAATGTGCTGATCATACTTGCTGATGACTTAGGCTTCTCCGATCTCGGCTGTTATGGCTCCGAAATCGACACGCCCAATCTCGATCGTTTGGCAAGCGAAGGACTCCGATTTTCGCAATTTTACAACACGGCCAAATGCCATTCGTCGCGGGTGAGCCTGTTAACCGGTTGCTGGTGCCGCCAAGCTGGTGACGAAAGTTTGCAAGGCGCTATCACTATTCCAGAAGTACTGCAACCAACTGGCTACTTCACTGCGATGGTTGGCAAATGGCACTTGGATAAAGAGCCAACCGACTTTGGCTTTCAGCGATTCTTCGGTCATTTATCCGGGGCGTGCAACTACTACAAAGGCGACAAAACTTTTAGGCTCAATGGCAAGCCATGGACTGTTCCCAATGAAGGTTTTTATACCACCCAGGCGAATGCAGATCATGCCGTCAAGTTTCTCGCTGAAGCTCGTGCAGAAAAGAAACCATGGTTGATGTACATGGCATTCAACGCACCCCATGCTCCTCTACAACCGCTTGAAGAAGATTACAAAAAGTACCTGGGCCGCTATGACGAAGGCTGGGATTCCATTCGAGATGCTCGGCTCAAGAAACAGAGTGAACTCGGCTTGTTCGGAAAAGAGGTGACCGCATCCCCACGCCCTGACAACATTCCAGCTTGGGCAACATTGACAGCTGACGTCCAAGCTTGGGAGGCTCGACGCATGGCGGCGTATGCTGCTCTGATCGATCGCCTTGATAAAGAAATTGGCAAGGTTATCGAAAACCTTAAACAGAACAACGAACTCGATAACACGTTGATTCTTTTTATGTCTGATAACGGGGCGTGTCCCTATGACCGCAATAATATTGGCCAAGATGACGAGCCCTTCAAACCGAATGTTGCTTGGAGCGATAGTACCGGTTGGGCCTGGGCTCGCAATTCTCCGTTCCGTTTTTACAAACAGAATCAATTTGAGGGAGGAATTGCCTCACCTGCGATTGTACATTGGCCTGTCGGTTTGAAGACCTCCGCCGGTTCAATCGTTCATACGCCGGCTCATCTTGTCGACGTGTTACCCACCATTGCCGAGGCCACCGGATCGCAGATACCAACTACTTATGCAGGCCGGTCGTTGTCTCCACTGGCGGGTATATCTCTAATGCCTGTTCTATCGGGGCAACCACTTGAAACACGTCCCCCTATTCACTTTCTTTTTTCGACGGACCGTGGATTAAGAGACGGCGACTGGAAAATTGTGAGTTTCAAAAAAGGCCCATGGGAACTATATAACTTGGCCGACGATCGGACCGAACTTCACGATCTAGCTCACAAGCATCCTGAGATTTTGAACCGGATGATAAACCAATGGCATCAGCTCACCGCCAATGTTTTGAGAGCTCCAGCGGCAGAGCGGTCTGCTGTGAGCGAAAAAATCACTCCCAAGGTTCATCGAGAATGGTCCGTATATGGAGATGGTCGCAACACAAGTTCGCGACAGACTAAATCGGATCAACCAAACCTAAAGAATAAGAACAACTGAAATATAGATCGTGCTTCGAAGTAGAGGTTTTCTGTCAATCTGTTTTTCCTCTTTAATTGAAAAAGAAGTAAGATGGCAAACCGCTTCAAAAGCAGTATTTGTTCGCGAATGCCTTGGTGCATTTTTGTAACCATCGAACTATTCCTCGTCCTAAGTGCTACACAAACTTTGTTTTCACAACAGACTTTTGTTGAAAAACCTAAGTTCCTCGTAGGGTTCACGCGAAGCAGAAATGACTTAGAGCAAGGACAACACGCTAATTGGATTACAAAGCGTGCGTTTATTGTCGAAGCCGATGGCACGCATGCAAGGGAAGTGGGCCAAGCTCTGATAACAGGCCCGCATCAATGGACGCAGTTTGCGGGCTGGTCACCTGATGGCAAAACGGCCGTATTACTCTCCGCATTCGAAACACCGGAAAATGCTGCCTGGGAAAAGGAGCACCAAACCTTTCGTATGACGGAAGGTTGGAAAATGGATTCTGTGCTATGGTCGCTGTCCGATAATCACGGCGTAAATGTCACAGCCGTTGATCGAGTGAGCAACTATAACACTCTGAATTTCACAGCCGACGGTCATCAACTTCTGATGACGTCGTTGATCAATGGCGTCTCGAAACCCTACATCATGGATCTGGATGGTAGGAACAAGCGAGACATTTCCAATGGGGGAAATGGCTTCGCTTATGGTTTGAGTTCTACCCCCGACGGCCAATATGTTGCCTATCACGAGGATTACCAGATCTATGTATCTCGGTCTGATGGTAGCGATAAGCAACGCATTGAAACAGGAAACTCCTTCAATTTTTCGCCAAAATGGTCACCTGACGGGAGTAGGCTCATGTTCGTTTCTGGCGAACATTACAACTGTCATCCCTATGTGGTTCAAAGAGATGGCACAGGCCTACGCAAATTGGCAGATCGACGTGGCTATCGTGGTGTGGTTGAAACGCTCCAATACCCAGACTTTCATAGCGAAAGTAGCGACTTGCCCATTTGGGATCAGGAGGGGGCGTCCATTATCTACACTGCCCTTGACCAAGACCGTGTCGAATTGTACCGCACTTATTTGGATGGACGCACCATTCAGTTATCCCATTCAAGACCTAAGGTCCGCAACTATCATCCGGCAATATCGCCGGATGGTAAGTGGTTACTTTTCGGTTCGGACCGCACCGGAGTCATGCAATTATTCGTACGGTCTTTAGAAAGCGACGATGAATGGGCGTTAACTTCTGTCGCTCCTGGCGAACAAGCAATGCATGGTCACTGGCAACCCAGTTATTCAGCTTTCAATTCCTTGGTTCACCCCTTGATTACCACGGTGGCCTCGAGTTCTTCGGAGTACACACGAAAAAGTGAAGGAGACAGTATCGAACTTGAGGATGGTCGTTTGCTAATCGTCTACATGGAATTCTCCGGTAACGGCGATGACTTTGCAAAAACCAGGTTGGTCGCACAAGAGTCTCACGATGGAGGAAAATCGTGGGTGCGACATAGGGAGATAACTACAACCTTACCTGGCGACATGAATGTTTATTCTCCCAATTTGATTCGCTGTCGGGATGGCGGAATTCTTCTCGTGTTCATGAGGCAACATAACACCGCCGGTCGTACATGTTTTGCTTGGAAATCAACCGATGAAGGAAAAACATTTCATCCCTATTCAACTTTCTTCGCGAACGAGGAGTTTTCACTTTGCAATGGAACTTTGAAACGCCTATCGACAGGACGCTTACTTCTTCCAGCTAGTCCTCCTGTCCAAGGTGCATCAGCCGCGACAGGTCCCTACGAAGCTGCTGTGCTATACAGCGACGACGATGGGCTGAATTGGTCGGTTTCTATGAATCGTGTTCGCCTTCCTCTGCGAGGAGCAATGGAGCCGCATATTGAAGAGACCAAGCCGGGGCAGGTATTGATGGTGCTGCGCAGTCAGTTAGGTAAATTGCAGTTCGCAGAAAGTCTCGAGGGGGGTGTAAGCTGGTCGGAGGCTTGGGATAGTGATCTCGCGACGCCTGAGTCTTGCCCCGAATTGACGCGCATTCCAGGCACCGAAAATCTATTGCTTCTATGGAACCAGACTTACGATCCCCAGTTTCGATCCCACTTCGGAAAGCGAAGTCCCTTAACCGCTGCTGTTTCGAAAGACCATGGAAAATCATGGAAAGTTGTGGGGAATATCGAGACCGATCCCAAGCGAGCCTTCTCAAATCCAGGCTGCCGATTCACACGAGATGGTAAAGCGGTCGTCAATTATTGGACATGTGAATATTTACCTGACTGGAGAATGCAAGACGTCATCGACCTACGAGTTGCCATCGTCGATCCATCTTGGTTCGAAAGCAAATAGGATTACATACAACACGGTCTTCCTATGATTATGCCATCATCACTCACAGCCGTTAAACAACAAGCTGGGTCCCTTTTGCGGCGTCAGAAGCTTGACCGCATTGCAGTCCTTCTATTTACGCTTGTTTTCTCAGGGCGTTTTCTAAAGGGTGATGAAGCGGATACCCGCTTTGATTTCTTCGAGCGACAAATTCGGCCGATTTTGGTGGAGCATTGCTATGAATGTCATTCGGCGAGTTCCGAGGCACTAGAAGGCAATTTGCAACTCGACTACCGCGACGGCCTGTTGCGGGGAGGTGATAGCGGTAGTGCTGTAGTTATTGGTGCGCCCGAAACTAGCCTTTTGATTTCTGCGCTGAAATACGAAACGCTAAAAATGCCTCCTTCCGGAAAACTCCCCGATCATGTGATTCGTGATTTCGAATTATGGGTTTCCCAAGGTGCTCACGATCCACGTGTATCTCCACCTTCACCGACGGATGCGGCTAGTGAAACCTGGAAAGCCAAACTCGAAGAACGAAGTCGATGGTGGAGTCTTCAGCCCGTAGTTGATCCGCCAATTCCCAACGTTTCAAACACCAATTGGTCGAATGCTCCAGTAGACAGGTTCGTGTTGTCTAAGGCTGAGGAACTTGGTTTGACACCATCGATGGAAGCCGACCCGCAGGTCTTGCACCGTCGTTTATCCTTTGTGTTGACTGGTTTACCTCCGACAGTGGAGGAAGCTCTTGCGTTTGAACTGGAATGGAAAATTGATCCCGAAAGGGCTTATCGCGATTTGGTGGACGAGCTTCTCGCTTCGCCTCGATTTGGCGAGCGTTTCGCCCGACATTGGATGGACGTTATTCATTATACGGATACCTATGGATACGAATGGGATATTGCTGCCAAAGGATCCTGGGAATTTCGCGACTATTTGATCCGTTCCTTCAACAACGATGTCGGCTTTGATCAATTGCTGCGAGAACAATTAGCGGGTGACCTACTGACTACTCCGCGCGTCGACCACCAGACCAAGACGAATGAAAGCTTGATCGGTCCAATGTTTTTCCATTTCGGGGAACGACGACATGGTAGCAGTCTTGATTTCGCAGGAATTCATCAGGAGATGATCGATAGCCAGATCGATGTTTTTTCAAAATCATTTTTGGGCCTAACTGTGGCCTGCGCACGATGCCATGACCACAAGCTCGATGCAGTTTCACAAAACGATTACTATGCACTGGCCGGTATGTTTATGACACCGCGCTGGACCACGCGTAGCATAGATACACCGGACAAATACGATCTTCAAATCAGCCAACTCTCACAAATACGTCAAGAAATTCGAAAGGAACTGGGTGCTATCTGGTCTCAACATTTAACTCAATCCGCGGTGGATCTTGATGCACTAGCCACTCAATCCCCAATTCCGACGAGTTTTGAATCGCCCGCTTATCCACTGGTACTCCTATCGAAGGATACGAATTGGCAAACACTCAAGGATCAATGGGATGCGGAGCGTACAAAAAGACGCGAGTACAATCGCAAGTTTGTTACATTGAATCACCAGGAGTTGTCATCAAAAGAACTGCAGATTGCAATCGAGGGTACAGGGCTATCGCAAGGCTACGTTCGCGAGGCAACGCCGCTCATTAGCCTTGCAGGCGATGAAATTGTTTCATCCATCTTGCCTGAAGGCATCCACACAAATGCGATATCATCGAAACTACCTGGAGCGATTCGTTTACCCGAGCCAGAAAGGTTTCCGCATAGGTTTATCAGCTTGCGTCTAAAGGGTGGCGAATGGGGAGGTTATCGTGCCGTACCGCAAAATGCCTTCCTTAATGAGGGGCCACAGTTCTTTGATCCCACAGCCCAGCCAGCTTGGCTAACTTTTTCGACCGTACCATTACGAAATGGTGTTACACGAGTGCTGACGGAAATCTCAACCCCGGACCTCAACGCCAATTTTCCGCCGCGAACTGGTGTCGCGAAAATGGGAAGTGTGACATTGCCAAATGAAGACTCTGGTTTCAACAAAAAGGGCTGGTTTAGCTTGACAGGTCTAGTCATGCACGATGAACCTGGAATCCCATTAGATGACTTGGAATACTTAGCCCCTCTTTTCGATTCACAAATTCCATCCTCACCGACCGAAACGCGACACAGGCTTCTTCAGTGGTATCGCGGCGTTGTAGATCGCTTTGCGAAGGACCAGTCACTGAAGGGCGATGCCATAGTTCTGCAATGGCTTTTAGAGCAGAATATCCTGCCTAACGACCTGCGAACTTATCCGTCGCTTACAGAATTGGTTACACAATATCGTGCCATTGAAAAAACTATTGACTTTAGCCGAACCGTAAACAGTTTTGATGAACGAGAGCTTGTTCCTATCAACTATCGCTTGAATATTCGAGGCGACGTATATCGGGAAGGTCAATCCATTCCTCATGGCTTTCTCGACGTCTTCTCAAATGCGTCTCTGTACATGCCCCCAAACGCTAGTGGACGATCACAGCTAGCCGAATATCTCGTAAGCTCTCAAAACCCAATGGTGGGCCGAGTCTACGTCAACAGGGTATGGCATTGGCTCTTCGGAACCGGGCTAGTGGATACACCAAACGATTTTGGAAAACTGGGTGGTCGCCCCTCCCATCCGGAATTGCTTGACTGGCTTACGTTACGATTTAGAGAGGAAGGTTGGTCAACCAAACGCCTCGTTCGTCAATTGGTCCTCAGCCAAACGTTTCGGCAAACAGGAACCGTTTCTCCGCTCTCTGCAGACAGGGATCCCAGCAACCGATTCTTAACTCACTATCCAACACGGCGATTAGAGGCAGAAGCCATTCGCGATAGTATTCTGGCGGTGGCACAAAGAATGGATAACTCGCTCTATGGAATTCCAATTCGCCCCTTTCGATCTGCTCAAGATTCACAAAAGAGACTCTTCTCTGGTCCACTCGATGGAAATGGACGACGCTCGATTTACCTTGAGATGTCGGTCATGCAACCACCTGAGTTTCTGGTGGGCTTTAATCTCCCCGATCTCAAAACTTCAATGGGTAGACGAGATGTAACCAATGTTCCAGCCCAAGCTTTGATACTCATGAACAATCCATTTGTAAAGGAAATGGCTTCACACATGGGTCGACAACTCGCTGATTCATCTTTGACGACAGAGGAGAGAATCACGCACATGTTTCTCGCCGCTTATGGACGCAAACCAACCAGTCCTGAAATGGAACGTTGGTCGCAATCGGCCCACGAACTATGTACTGGGAATATTGAACCATTATCGACGTCTGAAGCTTGGGGGACTCTCATCCTGGCGATATTCAACAGCAAGGAGTTCCTGTACTACAGGTAAATCACATATGCCGACATTTCCTCCAACGCCGTTTATATCTCGCCGACAATCGTTGCAACTTATGTCGACATGTTTCGGATACTTTGCAACAACTGCCGTGGCTCAAGCAAGGCAGGAGCCTCACTTTACCCCGAAAGCGCGAAATGTCATTTTCTGCTTTATGGATGGCGGTCCTAGTCACGTCGACACGTTTGATCCGAAACCTGCCTTAACCAAGTATCAAGGTCAAAAAATTGGCCCATCCGCAGTGTCGGTTCGTTCGCAGTCTGACGCCAATCGCGTTTGGCTCGGTAGCCCATGGCGATTTCAACAACGCGGACAGAGCGGCTTATGGGTCAGTGACCTGTTTCCCAAACTCGCTCAAATTGCAGATCGCTTGTGCGTAGTTCGCTCACTTGTTGGCGAACTGCCCTTGCACGGACAGCAAAATTTATTGTTGCATACCGGACGTATTTTAGGTCAAGCTCCAAGTATGGGGGCATGGATCAATCATGGAATATCGTCCGATAATGGTAACCTTCCAGGGTATGTTGTTCTTAACAACGACTGGGTTCCCAACGGCGGTCTTGAGAACTTCGGCAGCTCTTATTTGCCGGCCTCCAATCAAGCAACACTTATCCGTGCCAACGCTAGTGCCGTTGACAACCTTTCGCCACACATGAAGCGTCCAGTACAAAAGAAGTTACTTTCGCTACTTGCCGAACAAGATCGAGAATTTGCGGATAGCACAACACAACCGGATAACGTACGGGGCGCCATATCCAATTATGAAATCGCCTTTCGCATGCAAACAGAACTTCCCGATCTTCTTGATATCGCCCAAGAAACTCGCTACACCCACGAGTTGTACGGCATCAATTCTCCTGATGAACATCAGCGTCTCTATGCAACTCAAACGCTTCGAGCTCGACGATTGATTGAATCAGGCGTTCGCTTCGTCGAGATTACTTGCCCCAGTTTCGATGGTAACAATTCCCCCTGGGACCAACATGGACAACTGAAAATAAACCATGAGAAAAACGCTAGGGTAACGGACCAATCGGTCGCTGCTTTGATTCTGGATCTTGAACAGCGCGGTTTGTTAGAGGAGACGATTGTATTGTGGGCCGGCGAAATGGGACGCACTCCGCATACGCCTGCTGTAACCGACGGATGTGGACGTGATCATCATGTTGATGGCTATTCCATTTTCATGGCGGGTGGCGGATTCCGCGGAGGCATGTCATACGGCGAAACCGACGATTTTGGAAACTCTGTAGTGACTGACCGATGTGACGTGCATGACATACATGCAACCATTATGCATCAGCTTGGTATCGACCATCAGCGTCTCACTTTCCGGCATGGCGGACGAGATCATCGCCTAACCGATGTTCACGGTCGGGTTCTGCTGCCATTGCTTAACTAAGTCCCCAAAACGGCAAAATTGGCTCGATAGCTATTCGCGCGTGAGTCATCAGCCCCCTTTTTCTGGCGACGATTGGAATTGAGTCCTTGTCCCCGTTCGCGAATGCAGACATTCCAATTACAATAGAACGACCTGCCATTTCGACTGGGCTCCAGCCCAGCGTTTTCCCACCCAAAAGTCCCATCATCGACACATGCGCTTTGCGATCTATTTACTCTTGTTCATTGGACTAGCGACCCGTTCTCTGTCTGCACAAACTTCGGGCGTTTCGTTCGAAGTTCCCGGTTATGAAGACGAGATGCGAACGCTGGAGCGTTTGCATTCACTGCATGCACCGGCGGCATTTTCCAGTTGCACGCTGTGGGACACCTGGCTCCCGATGTCGACGCTGTGGAATTCGCAAGAAAAACGGGCCCAATATCGGCAAGTATTTTTGACACGCCGTATCGACGAGGAAGGCTACGTGTCGATGCAACAACATCGTGGTATGGCGCACAGTGAAGGCTGGCCCTTCCCCGCTTGGCAACAAAGCACGGGAAAGGGTTTTCATTTCTCGACTCGTGGAGATGGTTGGGCAGTCCAAATGCTTGGCCTCCAAGCACTCACATCGACCGACGGCTGGAATTTACAAGGCGCTGAAATTGTCTCCATCAACGATGAACATGGACTAGTCCTCAATATCAAGGAACCAGAAGTTACGATTACCACACCTGCATTCCGTTGTGGCACCATAGCCGCTCCTTTTGCCCGACTTGAATGGGAACTTCAAGACTTTCCAAGTGATGGGCGTGCTTTTCTTGAGTGGCAACTCGAAGGCGAAAATGATTGGGGAACAAGGCGCAGTGTTCCCTTGCGGACACCCACTGCCATGCAGTTCGAAAATGTTCCCCTCTACCGCCAACCCACCTATGCCGGGTTACTCACTCGCTATCGCATTCGAATCGAAAATGCATCCGGTTCGCAAATCCATCTGAAATCCCTAATCACCGCTATCGACACGCGTCATCCCATCACCAACACATTGTTCGTTCGCGGATGTTGCGATTATTTCAACTGGACTCTCGATACGGCTTTCCTCAAACAAAACATTCAACGCATACGCACCGCTATGCTCTATGCGCTAAAAGAGTGTCAAGTACGCGAGCAGAAACATGTGTTCGTTCCCTGGGTGGGCCACGACGGAAGAAGCGGATTAGCTCGCGATGCCGATGGCCACAAAAAGGCGCGTATTGGCTTGGGCGTCGGGAACAACTATTGGGACTTGCTCCCGTTTGGTGGACATGATGCTCTGGCCACAGTCTATCTCTATGATGCATTGCGCTCATTCATTGATTTGGAAAGAGCAATTGCCCAGCACAAAGAATGGGAAATCGCTCCCGATCCAAGCATTGAAACCGACCAACTTGTCCGACTGAATGAAGCGATACGTTCCGATTTTCAAATTCGCTTTTGGAATACAGAAACACTTCGTTTCAATGGTTGGATCGATATCGAAAATCAGCCCTACGATTATGGCTTCACTTTCGTGAATCTCGAAGCGGTCCACTATGGTCTAGCATCCGGCGAACAAACCGCCGAGATTTTTACTTGGCTCGACGGTGACCGCGAAATTGAAAGTGACACTTCGCGTGGAGCTGATATTTACCATTGGCGTTTTGCCCCTCGAGCCACCACCAAACGAAACATCGAAACCTATGTTTGGCCCTGGTTCAATCCCGAAGATATTCCCTGGGGCGATCAAGTCCAAGATGGCGGAGCTGTTCTTGGCTTCAGCTATTTTGACCTAATGGCCAGACTTAAAACGCTTGGCCCCGACGATGCCTGGAAGCGATTGCGCGAAATCACCGCTTGGTATCGTGAAGTTGAAGCCGCTGGTGGATACCGAGCCTATTACGCTCAACCTGGACGAGGCACCTTGCAAGGTGGTGGCACCGCTGGTGGCCTGGGACTCGATCAAGAATTTATGGAAAGCGTTTTGGTCCCCCAAATAATGCTCTACGGTTTCCTCGGCTTCGAAGCCCATGCTGACGGATACAAACTGAACCCAAAACTCCCCAAAGACTGGCCCTCACTAACCATCTCCAACATTCAGTTCCAGGGACGCTCGCTCACCATCACCGCGCGGCAAGATGGTACGGTGACTTGCGAAGAGAAATAGCGTCGCCCCAAGCTTTGATTGCGGCAGCCAGCCCCCGCAAATGCTATCAATCAAGCACTTGCACTTACAAGCTAGCATTACCCAGCAGTGCAATTTGCTAGCAGCTACTCTCGCCCCACAATTCCACGCAGAACAGACACGACGTGTTGCAATCCAAATGAAGTGAATGTCGATGTAGAAACTGTCCGCGTGGCCAATTTTGTTCTAGGGGAGTCTTGAATCATGACATCGATCACACCCCTTATGGGTTCATTACCGTCAACTCGTGCAGTAAACAACGAAACAACCACGGAAAAAGATTTGCAGACCGTCTTCTCCGCTGTCCTCCGCGAAGTAGGCCGCGATGGTTATGCTTCGGTTGAAACATCAGCTGACGAATCGGAGCTTGAAGGCCGCATCGGGAGCAGTTGGGAAGCATGGTTCGAACAGGTTTCCAATACTCGGTACACATTTGTTGCAGGAGCGGAGAGCCCCAGTGTTCGTGAAGGAAAAACAGCCGAGGATCTTAAGCGGGACTACAAAGCAATCTTGTCCAGAGCCTACCGTGAGAGTGGCTATCAAGCACCACTGGCATTCCTGCAAAATCTCTCTCCCGAAGAATTGAAAACAGTTCAACAAGTACAACATCTTGCGGATTCGATCCAACCCACAGGACTCTCCGAAGAAGCGGCGTTGAATCTTCTAATTCCACCCGCAGCTCAAGTCGACAGCAACGCGGATGGATTTACCTCGGTCGGCAGGGCTCAAACCGTTCGATTCCCCGATAGTCGCACACCTGCGAAAGTAAGAGACGCCTGGGAGGAAGCCACGGCATCGCTCACCGAAGGGGATAAGCTGATGTATGTGCTGCAGATTTCACGCATCGGCTTGATTACTGAAACGGAAAATGATTATCCTACTCCCGCCGTCTCCGTTGATTCGTTCGAGCAAAAGGCGAATCAATGGCTTGAGTATTTGGACTACTTCAAAGCCCAAATTCCACTGGAACAGTATGAACGCGATCACCGATTTTGGACTGAGTTTCGCACGGCTTTGCAACGCGAAGATGTAACGCAATAATCCCTTTAACGATCTAAGACGATGTCCTCCAGCGCTTCACCACCAACGAACATTGTCTTCAAACACAAGAACCGCGTGGGGCTGGGACTCCCAATCTTGATTCAGATCCTCATGATTGGCGTCTTCGCTATTCCGCTCTCCCTTCCACTTCTTACCTGGAAGCTTATTCCCGAAAACCCAATGGTGCTCATCTTGTGGCCCATATCGATTTTCCCATGGACCCTGCTGTATCTTTTGGCGCGCTTTATCTCACGTTATGGCTTAATCGTCTATGCAAACGGCGATACAACGCTCATTTTTCCGTTTAAGCAAATCACGCTAAAACGCGAACAACTGGCCTCAATTGTTGTGGAAAAGAACTATGTCGCGGCCACGAAAAGTTACATGTCTTGGATCCGGTTTGCTGATGCACAGGGACACGTACTCGCATCACTGTCGCTAACAGCCATTCCAGCTACCGTCATGTCACATTACATAGATGCTTTGCGGCAAACGCATCCCGATTTATCCATCAAGCTCTGATAAAATCGGCTTTGCACATCATCTGCCCAACGATTAACGTAAAAAGTCATTAGTCGCTGAGTGTTCCGATCTCGTCGACTTCAGAGTAACTGCAATAGCGAGACCATTGCCTTAAACATTCTGACGATCTAAGCGGCGTCTGATTTCTCGCCTTTATCAAAAAGGCCTCGCAGAATTACGTAAAATGTGGGAGTTAGAAACAGTCCGAAGAGCGTTACGCCTGTCATACCTGCGAAAACCGCAGTCCCCAGTGCTTGACGAATTTCGGCACCGGCTCCTGACGCCAACACCATGGGCACCACACCAAGAATAAATGCGAGTGAGGTCATCACAATCGGACGCAAACGCAACCGACAAGCTTCTTGGGCTGCCTCGAACCGATTGCGTCCCTTCTCTTCTAATTGCTTAGCAAATTCCACAATCAAAACTGCATTCTTGGCCGCCAAACCGATGAGCACAATAAAGCCGATTTGCGCAATCAAGTTGTTGTCCATCCCGCGCATTACCAGTCCGAACAAGGCAAAGGGCAAACAGACGGGCGCAATCATAATGATCGCGAGTGGCAAAACCCAACTCTCATACTCCGCAGAATGCACTAGGAAAACAAATAAGACACAGAGTGGAAAAATGAAAATTGCCGTGTTACCTGCCAACTGCTGTTGGTACGCGATATCAGTAAACTCAATTTGCATACCCGCAGGCAGAACTTCGCGAGCAATTCGTTGAATGGCCTCTATTGCTTGACCAGAGCTCTTTCCTCGAGCCGTGTCCGCTTGCACTTCGGCGGACGGAAACATGTTATAGCGAACGACGCGATCTGGTCCGCTTCGCGTTTCAATCTTCAGCACCGAGCCCAAAGGAACCATCGCTCCTTCTCTGTTGCGAACTTTCAAACGAGCGATATCTTCGGCTTGTTGTCTAAATTCGCCTTCCGCTTGTACGCGTACCTGGAAGGTACGTCCAAATAGATTGAAATCATTGGCATAAGCGGAGCCCAATTGAATTTGCAGCGTTTGAAATATATTGGCAATGGGCACATCCAGCATACTCGCTTTGACACGATCCACATCTGCGAAGAGTTGAGGAGTCGTTGCGCGATATGTTGAAAAAACGTTGGAGAGCTGAGGGTCGTTATTGCAAGCTGCAATCAGTTCTTCGGTAGCTCGTTGCAATTCTGCATACCCGTAACCAACGCGGTCTTGAACGAGAAACTTGATCCCACCCGCTGTACCGAGCCCGCGAACGGGCGGTGGAGAAATTACGAACACGGCAGCATCGCTGATTTTGCCCAGTTCCTTTTGCAACTCAGCTTGAATCCGATCTGCCGTATATCCATGCTCAACTCGCTCTTCGAAAGGTTTGGGCATGATAAAAATCGAACCGTAGTTTGGACTGGCGCTGCGGGTCGTGCCTGAATAACCAGAGTACGAAACCGCGTGTGCAACGCCCGGATGTTTACGGATAATCTCTACCACTTCGGCCACAACCTCCGTCGTGCGTTCTACCGATGATCCATCGGGCAACTGAACCATCGTAATGAGGTAAGCCATATCTTGCTTAGGAATAAATCCGACAGGCGTTCGCTGAAACGAATAGATCGTTCCCAAAATCAGCATCCCGTAAACCGTCATAGGCACTAAGGGATGACGAATCGTCCAACCGACCGCAACACTATAGGCTCTCGTGACTGTCTCCAATGCGCGGTTGAATAATGCAAAGAACCAGCCAAACAACAAATCCCAAATTCGCGAGAACCAATCTTTGGGTGCCGAATGTGATTTCAATAAAATCGCGGAAAGCGCTGGTGCAAGCGTCAAGGAATTCAGAGCAGAAATCAAGGTCGAAACCGCAATGGTCAAAGCAAACTGTCGGTAGAACTGCCCTGTTAGTCCGGAAATGAACGCAGTTGGAACAAACACCGCCGATAAACCAACAGCAATCGCAATAACGGCAGGCGTAACTTCTGTCATCGCCTGATAGCTCGCTTGCAGTGGACTTAACCCCTCAGCTATGTGCCGTTCGATATTCTCTACCACAACAATTGCGTCATCCACCACAATTCCGATTGCGAGCACCAATCCAAACAACGACAAAATATTCAAAGAAAATCCGAAAAGGGACATCGCTGCGAAAGTGCCGATCAATGAAACAGGAATTGCCAACAATGGAACGACACTCGCTCGCCAATTCTGCAAAAACAACAGCACCACGATAACGACCAAAATCACAGCTTCATACAGCGTATGTATCACCGCCGAGATCGATTCTCGCACGAATACCGTCGGGTTATAGACAATCTTGTATTCGATCCCTTCAGGAAAGGTCGTTGCCCGCTCGCGCATCAACGCCTCTACGCGTTCAGCGGTGGCCAATGAGTTAGAACCTGGACGTTGAGCCACAATGATGGCAACGGCAGGTTGATTATCCAGCCTCCCTTCAGACGAATAGTCTTTTGCCCCGAGTTCAATCCGTGCCACATCTTTAACGCGTACTACTCGACCATCGATGCCCGTGCGTACGATGATGTTCTCAAATTGCTCCGGCTCAATCAGTCTGCCGAGGGTGTTTACGGAAAGCTGAAACGCTCCACCATCGGGAACGGGACGCTGTCCTATCACGCCGGAAGCAACCTGAATATTCTGCTCCTGCAAACTTTGAATGACATCTGTGGGTGTCATGGAGAGATGTGATAGTTTCTCGGGATCCAACCAAATTCGCATGGAATATTCGCGTAGGCCGATGATATTGACATCGCCGACACCATCAACGCGTGCCAACGCATCACGCAATTGCAACAAACCGTAGTTACCCACATACAATTGACTGTACTTGCCTTCCGGAGACGTCAAATGTACGACCAACAACAGGTCTGGCGAGGACTTAATGGTTGTAACCCCAAGGCGGCGAACCTCTTCTGGAAGCCTCGGCAAAGCAACGGCAACTCGGTTCTGCACCAAAACCTGAGCGACATTCAAGTCCGTACCCAACTTAAATGTTACCGTTAGAGCCATCGCTCCATCCGTAGTGCATTGCGAAGACATGTACAACATATCTTCGACGCCATTAACTTCTTGTTCTATGGGAGTGGCCACCGAATCGGCTATCACTTCGGGCGATGCACCGGGATAGTTCGCTCGCACCACGATGGTCGGTGGCACGACATCGGGATACTGAGCTACGGGCAGATTGAAATAGGCAATTCCGCCGATAATTACAATGACCAAAGAGATGACAGTGGCAAAGATGGGCCGATCGATGAAGAATTTGGCTAAGTGCATTACTTCACCTCGGAATCACTGGCCACGTCATTTTCACTCGCGACCTTCGAGGTAGATTGTTCTGGCGATAATTGACTCAACGGCTTCTGTTTCGAGTCCGCATTCGACTCAATGTTGCCAGCTGGCCGTCGCTCGGGAATGATCGCCTTTTCGATAGGGACGGGTTCAAAACTGTCAGGTAACCCTTCCGACACCGCTTCAACGGTTTCCATTTTGTCACTTACGGCCACCACCAACTTCTCTTTCGCTCGTTGCATGCCACTGACGATAACACGTTCAGTTCCATCCAAACCACTACGCACAATTCGTAAGCCATGTGAAATGGGCCCTAAAACGATTCGACGTTTTTCCACCACCTTCTCTGCATTTACCACATAAACAAACTTCTCGGACTGGTCGGTTCCCACGGCTTTGTCAGGAATCAGAATGGCTTCATACGGCGCGCTACCCGGAACACGAATGCGGGCAAACATGCCTGGCGTCAGTTCTTGACTTTGGTTTCGCAAAATCGCGCGCCCTCGAATCGTGCCAGTTTGCTTGTCAAACCGGTTATCCACAAAATCGATGTGCCCTGAATAGCGATAATTCTCTCGATCATCGGCAAGTGATAAATAGATTGGATTTCGCGCATCGCGGCTTCCCGTTCGTTCTCCTTCACGAGCCAACCGCAAATATTTCAAATAGGTTTGCTCATCAACATCAAAGTAACAGTGAATGGGATCAAGCGAAACAATGTTGCTGATCAAGGTTGACTCACTTGTACCCCCACTGATCATGTTTCCTTCAGTGACATAACGACGACTAATGAGTCCGTCAATGGGCGATAAAATCTTCGTGTATCTCAAGTTCAATTTGGCAATGTCCACATTCGATTGAGCCACCATTTCACCCGCTTGCGCAGCCACTAGATTTGCTTCAGCAGCAATGATCTTACTCTTTGCAACTTTCTCTCCCGCCAATGTCTCAAGATAGGTTGCCTCTGCAATATCTAATTCTTCTTGTGAAACAGCATTCTGTTGACGTAACACTTTGATTCGTGCCACTTGCTTTTCTGCTAGAGCCCGAAGTGCAGACGATCGTTCCGCTTCGGACTGAGCCTGCAGAACCGACG
>JAFLCP010000220.1 GCA_017303505.1 Planctomycetota bacterium
GTTTCCACGGGAATTGCACCACCGAGCTACATGGGGTTGTGGGTGGTGCGTGGTAATAATGGGGGTAGTGGAAAAAGAGCGAACGTTCGGGTTGTGATTGCTTGGGATCGTCAAGCAACGGTGACAGGTCAACTGAATCGTGGCTTGCCGAAGACGTGGCTTGGGACGTGTTCGCTAATGGCAAAGCCTGCAGCAAGGTGGCATGAAGATCGGTCAATTGGATTGGTGTTGTGCACGAATGGCCCATTCCCCTTTTGCCTGGCCAAAAGAGAATGCATGGGACGCGCAGGCCACCTTCGTACAGCGAAGCTTTGCCAGATCGAAGTGGCCAATTCGATGTGACTGGGAGGTTTCTTTTTCCATCCGTGCCAATGTACCCGCCGTTGTCACTGGTAAACACGACGATGGTGTTTTGCAAAAGTCCTTTACGCTCCAGATGCACGATGATCTTGCCCACATTTTCATCCAGCGACTTAATCATGGCCGCATACCCAGGATTTTTGTGGCTCAAATCATGGTTCAATTTCGATTCGAAGTAGCGTTCATACTCTGGCTTGGCATCGATAGGGGTATGCGGAGCATAGTGGTTAAGTGTGATGAAAAAGGGGCGGGATTCGGTTTGAGCAAAATCGATGGCCTTAATCGCTTCATCGGTTAAGCGATCGGTCAGATATTCACCCTGTTTTCCATACCCAAGCCCTGGCACATAGCGGAATTCGTCCTTGGAACGCATACCTCGATAGGGAAAAAAGAACGATGTTGGAGCCCCCCAATGATTGCCTCCCATGGCGATATCGAAGCCTTGTGTTTCGGGGCCGTGGGCTGAATCTCCAAGATGCCATTTGCCGATCATGGCGGTGAGATAGCCGGCATCGCGAAATTTCTCTGCCAATGTGATTTCTGAGAGTGGTAAGTCAGGTAGCGAGCGGCCCGGAATGAACCGGCGAGCTTGCGGAGGCTCAAGAGCACCTTCGGACCAAATGGTCATTTTCAAGCGGGCAGGATGTTTACCGGTCATGATCGAGGCCCGCGTCGGCGTACATACTGGCGCTGGACTATAGGCTTGCTGAAAGATCAAAGACTGCCGCGCGAATTGATCGATATGAGGTGTTTCAATCAAGTCGGTGCCATAACAACCAACATCGTGGACCCCTAAGTCATCCGCTAATACGAAGAGGACGTTAAATGGTTTGGCGATCGCAGTGTCTGAGTAAACACTTGCTAGATTCGTTAAGGCGACGAACAGAAACCACGAACCGCACCACAATCTTCGTGCCACATAAGATGTTGTGGCTAAACAGGACTGGTTCCATAAATTCGGTGATATCATCGCGATCTGTTTGAAAATCTGGCGCATATCGCTGTTTCTCATGGTTTTGAAGTACTCCGAAGACAATTCTGATGCACAGATGGCGAAGAAACAACCTGAGGCATGGAGTGTCCTAGTGGATATTCCCACGGCAAATAGGGTGTGCAACGCGGCCTGCCATGGACGGATGGCAAGGCAACCGCATAAGATGTACTCTCAACGTGGAGCTGAGCAGCACAAATAGGAGTGTGACCCAACATGAGCCAACGCGACCAAAAGGAAGAAACTGCCCCAGCGAATAGCACGGTTTTTAAGCCGCTTCGCACTTGGCCAGCAGCGTTGCTGATTTGCTTGATGGTGCTGGCTATGTTCGTGTCGAAACTTGTTGAAGATGGCCCCGCAGCTCTCTGGACCATTCCCGCTTTTGGTCCGATGTTCTGCTGCATCCTAATGTTGTTGTGGTGGATCGTTGCGAGTCGATCCCATTGGGCCGAACGTATCTTGGTACCGTTCGCATTAGTTGGGATTGCTGCGGCTGTACTCAACTTCAATCACAAATCGATGTTACCGTTGGCTGCTCTCGTTTTTACTGTTCCTGTTGGCTTCGCTTTATTCGCGTTGGGTACGATCGTTTTTCAGAACACGCTCAACTCGCGTCGAAGTTTTTACGTGCTTTTGTTTGCAACCCTTGGTTTCTCGTTTTCATTGCTACTCCGCGCAGATGGTATGTGGGGAAGTTTTCTGATGGGATTCAAGTGGCGGTGGGTACCAACTGTCGAGGAGAAGCTGTTGAGCACAGTGGCTAACCGCGAAGAGTCTGCAAACGAAAATATATCTGCAGATTCCAATTCGGAAAACAGTAAGCCTGAACCGAAAACAGGCGGCATTGTGGCAGACCTACTGAAACGCGACGATGCAGAAGCGGTTCAAGCGGCGCTGCTAAAACCTGAATGGGCGGAGTTTCGAGGTGGTTCAGCTGATAGTGTTTTTCATGGCCCATTTTTTGCCAGAAATTGGTCGAGTAATCCACCCAAAGAATTGTGGCGGATTCCTGTAGGACCCGCTTGGTCGTCGTTTGTCGTCGCTGGCCCTGTCTTGTTTTCGCAAGAGCAACGCGGTGACAAAGAAGCGGTGGTCTGCTACGACGCAGCTACCGGAAAGGTTCAGTGGGTAAGCGAATTTTTGGGGCGATTTCAGGACGATTTGGGGGGACCCGGACCACGTGGGACACCGACATTGCAACAAGGAAAGTTGTTGGCTCAAGGGGCAAATGGAAGCCTCGTTCGAATCGAACCAACTTCAGGAAAAATTCTATGGGAAAAGGATCTTAAGGAAGTCGCCAAAAGGAATCCGCCGATGTGGGGCTTTTCAGCTTCGCCCATTGTCGTTGATTCGATGGTGATTACGTATGCAGGTGGCGATGGTGATTTGGGATTGTTAGCCTTTGATATCGAAACCGGTGAATTGAAATGGTCTACAGCTAGTGGCAAGCAGAGTTACAGTTCACCTCAGTTATTCACCATTCAGAACAAGCCATTGATTGCGCTGACTTCGGATGTAGGGCTGCATCTTTATGAGCCGACGACCGGCAAAGAATATTTGCGGCACACGTGGCAAATTTCTGGCTACCGCGCCTGTCAGCCTCATTTGTTATCAGGCGATCGCATTGTGTTGCCATCTGGTATGGGATATGGAACGCGCTTGCTGCAGCTCAATACATCAACGGAGCCATGGACGTGTGAAGAAGTGTGGACCAGCCGACACTTGAAGCCTGACTTCAATGACTTCGTTATCTACAAAGACCACGTTTATGGTTTCGATGCAGCAATCTTTACTTGTGTCAGCTTGAAAGATGGCAAGCAACAATGGAAAGGTGGCCGATATGGTAAAGGGCAAGTTGCATTGCTAGAAGAATCGGGCTTGTTACTTGTGGCCAGCGAGGACGGTGACTTGATTTTGGTCGCCGCAGACCCCACTGGCCATCAAGAAGTAACCCGTATCAAAGTGTTTGAAAACAAAGTTTGGAATCATCCCGTGGTCATCGGCGACAAACTGTACATTCGAAACGCCGAAGAGGCTGTCTGTTTTCAATTACCTGTTGAGTAATGCATTTTACTTGATAGAGATGGTAAGTACTTTTGATTTTGGCGCCTCGCTACCAACCAATAGAACAGTTTTTCCTAATGGTAGCAGCATTGTGCTTTCAATCGAGAGTTGTGAGATTTCGGGTGCGATAGTGTCTGGCTTGCTTTCTTCTACGTCCGAAGACTCGTAAACGATTTGAGCCTTGATGGCGCCCGAATCAGTAGGCGAAGATTGGAACTTGATGAGGGTGCCAACGTCTCGCATCGTGATGTTTCTCATGGTTGCACCACCACGTCCGGTTTGCGTCTCGCCCGTGGTGATTCCAACAGTGCGTCCAACTTGAATGTTGCTTTCGACGCCAACAACGTGGCTAAAACGATAGACATTCTTGATGGTCGCGAAAGGTGTCGCACCGTTTCGCCCCTCTTTGGGCGCCTTGATGGATGCCGCGATTTTTTCGAGCAAATCGTTATGGCTCAGCTCGGAATCGATCTGTTCGTTGATGGTAAACTCCGTAATGCGGACCTCCAAGACTTTGACGTCTGCTGGGGGACTGGTCGCCTCTTGGGCGCTAACGGAGAAACGTGTCATCGCTATGAAGGCCAAAAAGGCTAACAGCAGTTGGGTTCGGATCGCTATGGACATGAAAGCACCTTTATAGGAGTGGAGGTTCGGAACGAGGAGAACCAAAAAAGGAACGCAAGCGAATCGAAGGACGCTCGATGAGCTCTGACTGAATTTCTTAAATCTATTTCCAACCGTGGATAGCTCACCTTAAAGGTCATCGTAACATGGGGAGGAATCGTACGGCAACTATAAGGCACTGACTGAGGCTCCTGCCTCCTAGCACGGCGAGATGGCTAATCGCGCTAGGCCACCGTCCCCATCAGCCGGTTGGCGTTAGCCACGGTTTTATTTTTCCTTCGGTACACGGCCTCAATCGCGCTGGTCGCGCAACAATAACGCGGCATGGGTGACGGTGATTCACGATCGCATGCTGACAGAGGCGGCACACTCGGCGCAGTACATCGAAGCGCGACGACGCGTCCAACGCACGCTGTGTTTTGCGGTCAACCAAACGTTGCGTCAGGTCTACTCTTTCGATTTCAACCATTCCGATTTGAGATTTTTGGACATAGACCGCGTCACACACCGTACTACTGGCTTGAAGTTCTCTATGGTAACACAGGGAGTTCTCGCGTTGCTACTATACGGAAGTGGTGGAGGATTGGGAAATAGTCGCTCCCTCCTCCATTGCACTAATTTTTTCATGCCTTCATGTTCGCAGGCTACTTGGGTAGGTTCTCGATAATGGCCCGTTTTCAGCATTTGCTTCAAGTCACTCCAGCGGGGCTTTATTGTCCAGCTGGAGATTTTTATATCGATCCATGGAGGAGCGTGAATCGAGCGATTATTACTCACGCCCATTCCGATCATGCTCGCAGCGGAAGTGCGCATTATCTGGCAGCCGACCCCTCTAAGTCGCTGTTGCAACTGCGGCTGGGAATGGATATCGATCTTCAAACACTTCCCTATGGTGAGAGTCTTACTCTCGGCGAAGCTGTGGTCACATTCTTTCCCGCTGGCCATATTTTAGGTGCAGCCCAGATTCGTATTGAACATCGTGGTCAAATTGCTTTGATCACCGGTGATTACAAGTTGCAGACAGATGCAACCTGCACACCTTGGGAACCTGTCGCTTGTCATCTCATGGTGACCGAATCAACTTTTGGCTTACCTGTTTTTCATTGGCCTTCTACCGCGCAAATCATCGATGAGGTAATACTTTGGTGGCAAGAGAATCAACACGCAAAACGAACTAGTGTGGTATTCGCTTACTCTGTCGGCAAAGCTCAACGTATTCTCATGGAGCTTTCTCAGCGGTCGTCGGGGCTTGGTCCCGTCTGGTTACATGGTGCCATGCTGGGGCCAATGCGAGCGTATCGAGACAGCGGTGTAAAACTGCCTGAATACGAATCGGCATCGTCGGCTCCCAGTGGAACAGATTTTTCTTCGGCGCTGATCATAGCACCTCCTTCGGCCCAACAATCCCCTTGGATGAATCGTTTCAAAGAGGTATCGGTTGCCTCTGCATCAGGCTGGATGGCGATTCGCGGTACGCGCCGCCGACGAAACCTCGATCGCGGTTTTGTACTCTCGGATCATGTCGATTGGGGCGATCTAAACCGAGCCGTAGATTTATGTAATCCGGAAGAGTTGTGGGTGACACATGGATTCTCGGAAACCTTCGCCCGCTATCAAAATGAAAAAGGCCGCAACGCTTTGCCATTAAAAACCGAATTTCAAGGGGAAGTTGATGGTGAAGAGGTGCAAGCATGAAAGCTTTTGCTGAACTTTATCAACGCCTCGATTCGACGACCAAAACAACGGCGAAAGTTGATGCGCTTATTGCTTATCTCGAATCGGCAAATGCACTGGATCAAGCTTGGGCCATCTATTTTCTCCTCGGCAATAAACTGAAACCATCTGTTCCCACCAAAGCCTTGCGCACAGCGGCTATCGAAGCGGCTCAGATTCCCGAACGGCTGTTTGAAGAAACCTATCAATGGGTGGGGGACTTGGCCGAAACCATTGCCAATATCATTCCCGCCTCGCGACGCTTGGAGCATGGTTCGTTAAGCGAATGGATCGAACTTTATTATCAACCCTTAAGTCGAGTGGAGTTAGCGGAACAAGTTAAGTTGCTGCTGGATTGTTGGCAGCGGCTTGATGCGCAACAAAGATTTGTATTCAACAAACTGCTGACTGGCAATTTGCGGGTTGGTGTGAATGCACGTTTGATTACCAAAGCGATTGCGGAGTGGAGCAGCATCGATGTCGATCTCATTGCACATCGTCTCACCGGACAATGGCGTCCGACGACAGAGGCGATGAGTCAATTGCTGGAGAAAGGCAGTGAAGCAAAGTCGCCCAGCCAACCCTATCCTTTTTGTTTAGCCCATTCATTACCGGCGAACTTTGAAGCAACTCTCGATCCGCAGGACTTCTATGCGGAGTGGAAGTGGGACGGTATTCGTGCGCAACTGATAAGACGCAATGCGACCACATTTATTTGGTCGCGAGGGGAGGAACTACTAGCTGGGCGGTTTCCAGAAATTGAGTCAGCTGCGGCTGGCTTAGAAGATGGCGTGGTGTTGGATGGAGAAATCTTGGCTTGGCGTGACAAAGCTCCCCTACCCTTCTCCGAATTGCAGCGCCGAATTCAACGCAAATCGGTCAGTAAAAAACTGATGCAAGAAGTTCCGGTGCGCTTTATTGCATTTGACGTTCTGGAGCATCAAGCGGTTGATATTCGCTCACTCGCCTTCGAGCAAAGACGTGCTGTATTGGAAGCTTTAATTGCGAAAAATTATCCAGAGTCAGCCGAAGTCTCACAGACAATCTGTGTGAACCAAACACGGACTGCGGCGACTTGGAGTGAGTTGGCTTTACAACGAGATCAGGCTCGAGAGGTTCGCGCGGAAGGCGTCATGATAAAACGCAAGGATAGTCGTTATGAGACAGGGCGAGTAACGGGGGCATGGTGGAAGTGGAAGTTGGATCCGTTCACCGTCGATGCTGTCCTCATTTATGCGCAGCGTGGGCATGGGCGAAGAGCGTCCCTCTATACGGACTACACGTTTGCTGTTTGGAGTGATGGCGTTTTGGTTCCCTTCGCCAAAGCGTATTCGGGCTTAACCGATGATGAAATCCGGGTCGTAGATCGCTGGATACGTGCCAACACATTACAGAAATTTGGACCAGTTCACGAGGTAAAACCGCACTGGGTCATGGAAATAGCTTTTGAGAATGTGCAGTTATCAACCCGTCACAAAAGCGGGGTGGCTGTTAGATTTCCTCGAATTGTTCGCATTCGCGATGATAAAAAGATCGAGGATGCCGATCGCTTGCAGTCCATATTGGAACTGGTGGCGGCGCGACAAGGCTGAGTGACATCCATGGCACTCTATCTTTTCGAAATAGCCGTTCTTACAATGATTCAGCTCTTTTGAATTCATCCATTGGTTCTTTGTCGGCGTTAGGTGGTTTGGATATGTACAAGAAGTTTGTAACAAGTTTGCTCATGGTTAGTTTTGTTTCTCCTCTGGTCATGGGAGAGAACTGGGATAACTGGCGAGGCCCAACAAAAAATGGGGGCTCACTTACCGCCAAGCCACCTACCGAATGGAGCGACTCTAAGAACGTAAAATGGAAGGCAGAGATTCCTGGTCTCGGATCCTCCTCACCCATTGTTTGGGAAAACCAAGTCTTCATCACATCGGGTGTCCCGGTAGCAGGTTCAGAGAACTCATCGTTACCAACTCTCGAGTTCACGGTATTGGCATACGATCGCGCAACCGGAAAACTCAATTGGAAACAAGTAGCGACGGTTGCCAAGCCGCATCAAGAGACGCACTCGACGAACAACTTTGCCTCGGCGTCACCGTGCACCGATGGAACCCATTTGTATGCACATTTCGGCTCGCGAGGTTTGTACTGCTATACCATGGACGGCAAGTTGGTATGGAAACGCGATGATTTCGGCCAAATGAATACGCGAAACAGTTTTGGTGAAGGAAGCTCACCGGCACTAGCGGGTGATAAGCTGATTGTGCCTTGGGACCACGAAGGACCTTCGGCACTGTATGCTTTGGACAAGAAAACAGGCAAAACACTCTGGAAGGTTGATCGAGATGAGCCGACCAATTGGTCAACGCCGCACATCGTCGAATACCAAGGCAAAAAGCAAATCGTTATGAATGGTCAACGCTATGCGCGTGCTTACGATTTGGAAACAGGAAAAGAATTGTGGCGCTGCGGTGGCCAAACCGAGCGACCTTGCGCGACGGCCGTGTCAGAAGGTGAGCTTGTTTTTGTGGGAAGCGGATTCCGCGGCGCTTACATGGGTGCCTTTCGTCTTGATGGACAAGGCGATATCAAAGGTAGCAAAAATGTGGTGTGGGATTTTGATCACGACACGCCCGACGTGCCAAGTCCCGTGTTAAGCAATGGCCGACTCTATTTCTATAAAGGGAAAGTTGGGCAGTTAAGTTGCCTGGATGCCAAGACGGGCAAGCCCTTTTATGTAGCCAGCCGTGTGCGTGATTTAGATACGATTTATGCTTCGCCGGTGGCAGCCAATGGCTATGTGTTCCTAACGGCTCGAAATGGCAACACGGTGGTTATTCGCGATTCAGATAAACTTGAAATCGTTGCTACCAATAGCGTTGGTGAAACCGTAGATGCGACTCCCGCTTTGGTCGATAACGAGATTTTCATTCGAGGCGAAAAGAACCTGTTCTGCATTTCGAAATAGACTCACGGCGTTTGATTTTGCGTTTCGCCAAATCAGCCACTCGGTTCAAATACCAATGCTCCCGTCTCGCTGGTTTCTCGCCAGCGACGACGGGATTTTTTAATGACGTCGCGTTTTATCTGTTCTTGTCTGCGTTGGCGCTTTCATCGAGCACTTCCTTAAGCCACTTTCTGGCTGATGTTCGTTCCGGCAAATCACATAACAGCCATTCCGCCGAGTGGTTTGGAAATGGGATCGAAGTGAAGGTACATTGATCGGCAACACTCGCGCCGTTGATACGAATAGGCCGAAGGTAATTTTCGATTTCGGCTACAGAATTCTCATGGGATATCCACTGCCGGCGTTTACCGAGTCGCTGAAGTCGGATCAGGGCTGATTCGCGATCTGACTGAGCATAGGGCCAAGTGCGAACGCCATCGTAATGGCTGTGACAAAAGAAACCGCACCACAAAGCGGCGATCTCGTCGTCGTGTAGTCCGAAAAAGTTGCAGCCGATTGCTCCTCGAGAGAAGCCGCACAGCACGCTGCGTTTGCGATCGCCACCGTAACGTGCACGAATTTCGGCCAATGTCGCGAGGCAATATCGCTTTGTTTCGGAGATATCTCCCCACCACTGCAGGGCGTTGCTTAGCGTGCCATCGGGTTTCTTTTCGATGTAGGGTAAGACTACCCAAATGCAATCTTGTCCACCGCTTAACCCATATCCTATAACGCAGTCTTCTGGTTTGCCGGTCGAGAT
>JAFLCP010000221.1 GCA_017303505.1 Planctomycetota bacterium
CGCCGCCCAAATTTTGGCGACGAGCTTCGCGATCGCTGATCACACCATGGCTGGTGCTAATGATCGAAATACCTAGGCCGTTAAGCACAGGGCGAAGATCTGCCGATTTGGCATAAATTCGTCGACCTGGTTTGCTAACCCGGCGAATTTCTTGAATGACGCGCTCGCCATTGGGACCGTATTTCAACTCGATGCGAATTGCCTTGTGGCTTTCCGCTTCGACTTCTTTTACATCCCAAACAAAACCTTCACGCTTAAGAACCTCGGCAACACCGAGCTTCACTCGCGACATGGGAACATCCACATACGGGCGCTCAACGCGAACCGCGTTACGTATGCGAGTTAGCATGTCGGCAATAGGATCCGTCAACATGATCGCAGTAGCCCCCTGTTACCAACTAGATTTGCGAACGCCAGGAATAAGGCCTTGGTCGGCCATTTTACGAAAACAAATACGGCATAACCCAAACTTGCGGTAAACCGCTCTTGGGCGACCGCATAATTTGCAACGGCTTTCACGCCGTGTCGAAAACTTTGGTTCGCGATTCGCTTTCGCGATCTTACTTTTGCTTGCCACAGGACCTGGACCTGTTACTAGTTACGAAACGAAACACAAAACGCTTATTATTTCCAACTGCTTACACTCCGTTCCGTCCGAAGACGGCAGCGAGTCCAAGCAAACGGTCATTGAACTCAGGCAGCCCCGGTCTTTTTCTTTTCGCGTGGTGCGCGGAAAGGCATACCAAACAATTCCAACAGCAACAATGCGTCGTCATTTGTCTTCGCAGTTGTTACGATCGTAATGTTCATCCCTTGAGGACGGGTGTACTTATCAGGATTCAATTCGGGGAACACCAACTGCTCGCTCAAACCGAGGCTGTAATTGCCTTGGCCATCGAATGCAGTTCGGCTAATACCACGGAAGTCGCGAACTCGTGGAAGAACGACTGATACCAATCGATCCAAGAATTCGTACATCCGCTCGCGGCGTAAGGTGACTTTGCAACCGATCGGGAGATCTTCGCGGAGCTTGAAGCCTGCAATCGCTTTTCGTGAGCGAGTTACAATTGGCTTCTGACCGCTGATGTCAGCCATTGCATCGGTTGCAACATCGAGAACCTTTTTATCTTGGACAGCTTCACCAACGCCCATGTTAATCACGATCTTCGTGATACGGGGCAAAGCCATCGGGTTCTTGACGCCCAGCCGTTCGGCCAACACGTTGCGAATCTCGTTCTCGTACTTCTCTTTCAACCGAGGTGCCATGACTACCACCAAAACTCTGTATCTAATTAATGATTCTCAAACGGGAATCGAATTACTTGCTCTTTTGGGCACGCGGTGGAGCAATCTTGCCCATCGAGCTGCCGCTCTTCTTGCTAAATCGCTCTTTGCTGCCATCGGCCAGCAACCGAACACCAACGCGGGTAGGTTTGCCGGTGGAGGGATCAACCAACGCAACATTCGAAATGTCGATTGGCATTTCCTTCGACAGACGACCACCTTGTGGGTTCTTCTGGCTCTTGCGAACGTGCTTGTAAACTCGGTTTACGCCTTCGACAATTACCTTGCCGTTGGCGCGATCAACCTTCAGCACCTTCGCGGTCTTTCCTTTGTCATCACCCGACAATACGACAACGGTATCATCAATTCGAATCAACATTGCTTACACTACCTCGCTTGCCAGGCTGACAATTTTCATGAAGTTGCGTTCACGTAGTTCGCGAGCAACTGCACCGAAGATACGGGTGCCACGTGGGTTGAGATCTTTGTCGATCAAAACCACTGCGTTGCTATCGAACTTGATGTAACTTCCATCTGCTCGACGGATTGGCGTCTTGGTGCGAACGATTACAGCTCGCACGACAGCCTTCTTCTTGATTTCGCTACCGGGAATAACGCTCTTGACGCTGCAGACGATAACATCACCGATTCGTGCGAATCGACGACGGCTACCACCGAGCACCTTGATGCACATCACTTCGCGGGCACCAGTGTTATCCGCGACGGCCAATCTTGTTTCTTGTTGAATCATCGCTCAACTTGCTCTCTTGTTCCTGCGGATCCGAGTGCGGGACTCTTCCCATTCACTCATCGCCACCGAAGGTTATCTTAAATTGTTTGCTTAGATCGTCTTCTGCAGTAGTCGGATTCACCATCCGCACATCGCGTCGCCAGCCGAAGCCCAGAGCCAACATGAATGCGACCGAAGTCCCATCCGTTGCCGACTGTTGGGATTACTCTCCGTCAGACAACTTCGCCAATGTATCTTGTTGCTCAGTTCCACCCTGTCGACGAGCAGCTCGCAACGCAGCCAAGTCAACAGCACGGCTCTTCTCTACAATCCGAACCAACTTCCAGCGCTTCAGGTGCGAAAGTGGGCTCGACTCTTCAAACTCAACGACGTCACCAACAGCCGACTCGTTGTTCTCGTCGTGGACGTGGCAAACCGTCTTCTTGCGAATGATCTTCTTGTACTTAGGATGACGCTCCAAACGAGCGATCTCAACGCGTCGAGTCTTCGACGCCTTGTCGTTCATCACTACACCGACCAAAACTTTCTTAGGCATGCTTCTGTCTACTCTTCAACGGTTCGGCAAAATCACCGAGCGGACATCGTTAGTTACTATCACGTTTGTTACTGAACCACTTGCTTGTGGGCAAACTGCGAGGTTTACTTCCAAGCGATCGTATGCTTCGAAGCAGTTAACTACTTCGATCCCTTGGCCAACTCGCGTTGACGTTGGACGGTCTTGCACTGAGCGATCGTGCGACGGTGCACACGCTTTTCGCTGGTCGTGCTAATACGTTCGGTCTGCGATTGAATTCGCAAACGCAGCAAAGCTGTCGACGATTCTTTGACCGTCAACTCCAGTTGCTCGTCGCTCATCTCTCGAATTTCGCTAGCTTTCATTTTCGCTCTACCTGACCTAATTAAACTGCACGGCGTTTGAGGAAGCGGACCGAGATCGGCATCTTGCTCGCCAAACGAGCCAAGCAGATCTTCGCTTGTTGTTCGCTAACTCCACTGAGTTCAAACAAAACCGTTCCCGGCTTGACCACGGCTACCCAGCGGTCAGGCTCACCTTTACCCTTACCCATACGAGTTTCCAACGGCTTGGCTGTCACTGGTTTGGTTGGGAAAATGCGGATGTACAAACGACCTTCACCACGAACATATTGCTGAGCAGCAATACGTCCAGCTTCGATCGTCGTCGCGTTGATCCAACCACCTTGTGTAGCCTGCAGACCGTAGTCACCGTAGACAACTTTGTTGCCACGGGTCGCATTACCTTTTATACGACCTCTTTGGCTTTTTCGATGCTTGACCCGCTTGGGCATCAGCGCCATCGTTCGAATCTCCCGCGTAAGTTCCCTGATTGATCCATACCTGAACGCCGATGTGACCTTGGGCCGTCATCGCTTCGGCAAATCCATAGTCGATTTTCGCTTGCAACGTGCTCAACGGCATCGAACCTTCGATAGCCTTTTCGCGACGTGCCATTTCAGCTCCACCCAAACGACCTGCGAGCTGAATCTTAATTCCCTTGGCCCCAGCGTCCATGGTTTGTTCCAAGGCCTTTTGCGTGGTTCGGCGGAAGCTACCACGCTTGGACAATTGTCCGGCGATGTCTTCAGCAACCAATTGAGCTTGGATTTCTGGACGTGAGATTTCCTCAATCTTCAGGTTCACGCGGCGACCGATCAAGCGTTGCAATTCTTCCTGCAACAACTCGACTTCCTGCCCCTTCTTCCCGATGATCAAACCTGGTCGGGCCACAAACAACATCACCCGGACTTCGTCGCGAGTTCGTTCGATCTCAACGCGATCAATACCCGCACTGCGGTACTGTGCTCGCTTCTTTTCTTCCGGATGGTTCTTGATGAACTGCCGAACCTTGTGATCTTCTACCAACAATTCGCCGAAGTCTTTCTTCGACGCATACCATCGACTCTTCCAGCCGATGACAATGCCGGTTCGAAAACCAACTGGATTAACTTTTTGACCCATAAGACCACTTCGCTGTAAGGCTTTAAACGGTTACGTCCAATTTGTTCCAACTAGCTGTTTTGCATCTCATCGAGCCGTGTTAGCTCAACGGAGATGTGTGAGGTTCGCTTCAGAATGCCGAACGCCATACCACGAGCACGTGGCTGAATACGTTTGAACATTGGTCCGCCGTCAACCAACGCCTTCGTTACAACCAACTCTTCTGGGTTGAACGAACGACCGCCGTTTTGGTCAGGGTCCTGAGCACTGCCGATCGCGCTGGTGATGACCTTCTCGAGCATCCGAGCACCACGATTGGGCATAAACTTCAAAATGTTCAATGCTTCATCAGCAAACTTGCCTCGTACCAAATCCGCCAATGGGCGAACCTTACGTGGGCTGATTCGAGCAAATCGGTGGGAGGCACGGTATGCCATGGCCTTCACACTCTCACTTATCAAAAGGTTAACTGTTTTCTCTGTTTTAACCACTCGAAACACCATTGTCTCGAGCGATTCTTGCCTGCTAGTTGGTTTCTAAGTCTCTTCAACCAGAAAACCAATTGCAGCTTAACACCTGCAACGCGTTTACTTCTTCGCCTTGCCGCCGTGACCTCTAAAGGTACGGGTTGGAGCAAACTCACCCAGCTTATGACCGACCATGTCTTCGGTCACAAATACCTTCATGTGAGTCTTGCCGTTGTGAACCATGAACGTTACCCCAACGAATTCAGGCACGATGGTGCAACGTCGAGCCCAAGTTTTAATTGGCTCTTTGTCACCCTTCTCAGCCTGCTTTGCGACTTTCGCAAACACCTTGGGATCTACAAAAGGTCCCTTTTTGGAAGAACGTCCCATATTTGACTCTCAAAACTTCCAGCAATTGAACTGATTAAGTTCTTGTTCAAGTTCGTGTTCAGTTTCCGAGCAGCGGTGCGACATACATTCGCTCCCAGCCGCTCGATACAAGTTCTACCGTGGATCCAGACTATCGCAACTTCAATTGGCCATAACGTCGCGACTTGCGGCGACGAATAATAGCCGAATTGCCTGGTTTGCGTGGCTTGCGGGTGCTTCCACCCTTAGCGCTCTTGCCCGTCGGGCTCACTGGGTGACGTCCACCCTTGGTCTTACCTTCACCACCACCGTGAGGGTGATCGTGCGGGTTCATCGTGGTACCGCGAACGTATGGGCGCCATCCCAACCATCGCATACGACCGGCTTTACCGATTCGCACAGCATTGTGGTCAGGGTTGCTAACCTTACCGATTGTGGCTCGGCAGCGTCCTGGCACACGGCGAATTTCACCGCTAGGCAATTGCAACTGAGCCCAATCAGCTTCGCGAGCCATCAAGATGGCAAGCGATCCAGCCGAACGGCAAAGAGCAGCACCTTTACCTGGTTGCATTTCGATGCAGCAGACTTCGGTTCCCGCTGGAATGTTTTTCAGTGGCAAGCAGTTGCCGACAACTGGTGCAGCGTTTGGACCGTTTTCAACAGTCGCACCTGCCGCGAGTCCGTCTGGAGCTACTACATAAGCCTTCTCGCCGTCGGCGTAGTGCAATAAAGCAATACGAGCTGAACGGTTTGGATCGTATTGAATCGAGTCAACTTTCGCTGGCACGCCATCTTTCATGCGTAAAAAGTCGATGATTCGGTACATCCGCTTGTGACCACCGCCACGATGTCGCGCGGTAATCTTGCCTTGATTGTTGCGGCCGCCCGTCTTGCGAGCTCGCACCATCAACGACTTCTCAGGCACTGCACCTTTTGTCAACTCAGCAAAGTCACTGACCGACGAGTTTCGTCGACCTGCTGATGTTGACTTGTAAATTCGTATTCCCATCGTAATTCAACCTGATTTGGTTATTACTAATTCCTGGTGTCGTCGACTAGAAGAAGTCGATCTTGTAATCGCCGCTCAACTTCACAACAGCCTTTTTCCATTTTTGGGTCTCGCCCAAGCGGAAACGAAAGCGTCGCGATTTACCTTTACGGTTTTGAATTGCTACCTTTTCAACCTTTACGTTGAAATGCTCTTCAACAGCCTTGCGAACATCAATTTTCGTTGCATCAGGTGCAACTTCAAACGCATAGTGATTGTACCGCTGTGCACGATGGATACCCTTCTCGGTCACCAGCGGACGAATCAAAACCTGATGTGGCATTTTGCTCGTTGCTTCGCTCATCTCTTACGATTCCGTTTATGGTTTCGCCGGCTGAACATCATTTCGCTCAGCCGATTTTATGTTTCGTATCTAACTCTAGTCTCAACTAACTTTTCACTCATCGCTACTAAGCAACGAGCTTAAGCACTTTGGCTCTTCAACCAATCCAAGGCAGCCTTGGTTACCAACATTCGCTTAGGTTGCAAAACAACCAATGCGTTCAGGTCAGCAACAGGAGTAATGGTCACACCAGGAATGTTGCGGCCGCTGCGGTAAACATTGGCGTTGTGTTCAGCAGTTGCAACAACGGTTGTCATTGCACTGAGTCCCAACGCCTTCAAGATTGCCGCAAAATCTTTGGTCTTTGGTGCATCCATCGACAATTGGTCGATAACAACTACCTGACCGTCAGCCAACTTCGAAGCGATCGCCATGCGAGTAGCAGCGCGAACCGCCTTCTTTGGAAGACGATAGTAGTAGGAACGTGGCTTGATCGACTTCGCATGACCACCACCTCGGCGGTGCGGAGCGCGAATCGAACCAACGCGAGCGTTACCGGTACCCTTTTGCTTGTACAACTTACGAGTCGAACCGGCGACTTCGTTACGTGGCTTCGTTTTGGCGGTACCTTGTCTGCGGTTGGCCAAATACATAACCACTGCGTCGTGCAACAACTGCTTGCTGATCTTTGGAGCAATCTGCTGTGGGTCGATGTCGTATCGACCAACTTCCTTACCCGTGCGATCGTAAATTGGTAAGCTAACCATCTTGCAAAGTCCGCTTTTTAATGAATGGCTTGGTAAACAGTTACTAAGCGATTACTTGTTGTTTAGTTTGTAATTTCATAGGTCGTTTCAACTGCGTGATTCGACCAAAGTCCGATTGCAGGTTGCAACCTCAGCTGCCAACCTTGTTGGTTTCGCGAACAATCACATAGGCACCGGCAGGGCCTGGAATTCCACCGCGAACCAAAAGCAAATTCTTGTCCGAATCAATGCGGGCAACCTTGAGGTTTCGCATGGTTACTCGTTCATTACCGTATTGACCAGGCATCTTCTTGCCCTTCTTCATACGACCACCACCGCGGTTCGATGCCAAAGCGCCCGTACCACCCATGTGACGATGCACTTTCTTAACACCGTGGGTCGCACGTTGGCCTTTGAAGCCGTGTCGCTTCATCGCACCTTGATAACCGCAACCTTTGGTGTAGCCGATCACATCAACAGCTTCACAGCCATTGAGAACATCGACGGTGATTTGCTTGCCAACTTCGAGTCCATTGGCTGCACCGCGGAGTTCGCGGATAAAACGAGGCGGATCGCAGTCCGCTTTTGCGAGAACTTCAACGCCAGCTGCAGAAAGCTTCTTGCGGCGTTTGCTATCGAGCTTAGCAACATGGCCTCGCTCACTTCGGGCAGCCAAACGTCGTGGCTTGCTTCCGAACCCTAACTGAACACTCTCATAACCGTCGCGATCAACAGTACGGATCTGCAACACTGAGCAAGGACCAGCTTCGATGACCGTAACCGGAACAGCAGTACCATCTGCCAAAAAAATCTGTGTCATGCCGACTTTGCGGCCTAAAATGCCCTTGGTCATTTGCGATCTTTCCCGTTTACGCTTGTTATCCTGGAGACACCAATCTTCGTTCGTTTCGACTTTCGCGATTGCTCGCTTCCGTCACCACGAGGCGATTCCCTCATTTCGCTTGCGGCTCACATGATCAACTCATGACTTGCCATAACTCACGGGGTGGTACGATTCGGGCTTACCAGAATAACCTCCCGTTCATGTGGTAACTCGTTCTCTCGAAACGCTACTGTTGTCTAATCGTCATTGTCCCATCAGTTGTAATTACTGAGCTGGATGTTTCAACCACGTGCGACCATTTCAACTCAGCAATCTGTCACTACTTTTATCGCTCCAACATCTGCTCGAATCTTGTGATTCCGACAGCAGTGTCGGCATCGGCTCAATCCACACAGTTCCGCAGTGCTTACGCACCACTAACTAGCGTGCTGTTGCCTTAATCTTGATATCTACCCCAGCAGGGAGACTCAATTTATTCAACGCTTCGATCGTACGAGCGGTCGCTTGCTTGATATCAATCAAACGCTTGTGTGTACGAATTTCGAATTGCTGACGAGCTTTCTTATCAATGGTTGGGCCCGCCAACACAGTGTATTTTTCAATGCGGGTCGGCAAAGGAATCGGGCCGTGAACTTCAGAGTGAGTGCGCTTTGCAGTCTCAACGATTTCTGCAGCACTTTGGTCTAACACTGCATGGTCATAAGCTTCCATGCGGATACGAATTACTTCGTGAGATGAAGACACTTGCGATACCTCGTAACTACCCGAAAAAACTCTCGATATTTTGTATGAGCAAAACAGGCCAACTTGCCCACTCCACTCTGAATCGCAACCCACTAATGAGCCCGATTCACGCTTGTAACTCCGACTATTTCAATAACGAGCGGCAGAACCATCTCATCATCGTATGTGTCGATTGGGATAGCCGTCCCAACTCTTGAATCGTGCGGGACATCCTCCCACGAGATCCACCAGTTTGTTCGGTCCATCACCATGCCCCGCGCCTAGACCGGAGAGATCATTGATTTCAGGCTCACCAACTTTATTAAGAGCCAACAACCTTAAATCTCTACTTCGCCTTCACCGTTGAGGGAGGCGTAGGTCGCACAAAACAGCTACCAGCGAACCAGAAGGTATCCAAGCGACTTTTCGCAGTAAGAACCTTCAAATTTGCTCGCTGACTTCGTCTATGAGCATCGGAAGACAGGCATTTTGCGCCTATCCAAAGCCGGAAGCCCAAAAGCTTAGGGGCGAACCACAATTCCGTCAACGCCAAATTCAAATGGGTAATTTCCATTCTCGTTTAGCGATGGGCGTGGGAGTGTACTCGCCAGCCCCTAGGAAACGGAAGGGGGTTGCTACAAAAGATGTTCAAAAATCTTCATTTTTGCCCATCCTTGTTCAGCAAGGGAATTCCCCGGTTATCGTCCCGCAGATCAAGAACCATTCAACGAGCGACCACTCAACCTCAAACTCACCCCACAAAACGCAAAAGACGCAGTCGCTCCATAACCCCCAAGCAAACCAAACCACCAAGGAAATCCCGCGCTCGACTGAACTGCTACCCTACCGAGACTTGTTGCTCCAACCGCTAAATACTGCACAAAAAACGAACCAACACGCTATCACGTGCGCGCAAGATCACTAAAAAGCAA
>JAFLCP010000222.1 GCA_017303505.1 Planctomycetota bacterium
CCGCTGCTATCCCAGGTCTAAGGGCAGATTCCCACGTATTACTCTCCCTTCCGCCGCTTTCCGTGTATTGCTACACTTCTCGCTCGACTTGCATGCCTAATCCACGCCGCCAACGTTCATTCTGAGCCAGGATCAAACCCTTCAATTGTGTATGCATACCCTAAGTTTCAGTCTTTCGAAATCCACTTAAGGTTATCTAGCAAATTGAGAGCCTGTAGCTCGTTGGTGTCGGTGGTCTTCCGACACCCAATTGTGAAATCAAAAAAACATCACAACCTTAACTCAAGTTCAAAGTGACTCTCGTCACTTCATTTTGAGGGCTAACCAACCAAATTGTCAAAGATCAAAGTTTTGTATCGATTCGTATCTGAGTGTTTTAACCACTCTCGTTTTCTTTTCAAGCCCAACTTCGATTTTCACAACAGTGAGTTGTAAGTTATCGGGTTTTGCTTGCCGAAGCTTTGCTCGTTTTTGAAACAACTTCGCTTATTTCTAAGCCGCTTTTTTCGTCGCTACTTAATCTCTAAGTAACTTAGTTTCTAGCAGTTGTTTCGCTTAAAGCAAGTATGCTTGTTGCCAAGCACCACTTCGTTTTCGCTCAACTTTCATTTCCTCTTAACTTAGCCGCTTCTCAATTTCTTGCAACCTCAATTGCAATCAATTTTTTGTGTCGCGTTTCGTTCGAGGGTCTAGTATGTTAGCAGCTTAGCTCTTGTTGTCAATCGCGTTTTGTTTTTTTCTGCTAACAACTTGCAATTGCTTGCAAGTCCTTTCGTCGCTTTGCAGCGAGCAACTGGAGTAAATCCTGTTGCCTTGTTGCTGCCGATCACTCCGCGTTTGGCAGAGGTCGTTGCGACCAAGGAGCCAAGAATGTATCGACCACCTGTCGACCTAACAAGAGCCTTAAGACAAAAAACGCGATGTTTTTTAAGATTGATGTAAGTGTCTGTCGTGTATAGGTTTAGGTAAATGAGGGCAAATCTTCCCTAAACGGTAACGGCGGAACGGGGGCCCTTCGAGTTGTTTTCCCAGGGCCCCGTTTTCCAGCTCTTTACTTCTCTGATAGCAAGGAATTCGCTAATGTTCCCGCCTCATCCAGCAGCATCGAAAGCTGCGACCAAAGGAGTCGAAGCGTTAGCGATGTGACCCCTAATTGCCTCAATACATTACTTGCCGGCGATTGCGTATTGTTCATGCCAATCGAACTCCAGCCCTGGCGGGACACCAAGTAATTTGAGACGGCAACGCAACCCACCAAGGGCTGGGTTTCTAAGTCGCAAAGGTGGCTGCGGTGGTGATAGCGTGCTGCCGCACTCACCCAGTGCGGGGCATCTAAGTGTTCTAAAAATTCGTAGCCGGCATCTGCATGCGACAACGGGAAGTACGACGCTTCCTGCTCAGGGGCCATTGCGTTTTCTTTTGCCAGCACAAGCCAGTTTTGCCATCGCATTTCTTGGGTGGATTCGATTTCAATCCAACCGATGTCATGGCAGAGTCCAGCGGCAAATGCGTCCAAAGGATTGCAGGCTTCCGTAACACGGGCGATTGTTTCGGCCACATGAGCTGTCGCTACACAATGCCGCCATAGAAAGTGGCGACTATACGATTCGGAGGGACGCTCTTCCTGAAACAGACGCGCAAAGGTCGTCGTCAAACCTAGCATCGCAAGCTGTGCTGGAGCCAACCCTTTTTCTAGTTGGGCAACCGTTTCGAATTTGGTTTGTAACCCGAGGATCCCGCAGTTGGCAGCTTTAATTAGCCCCTCTTGAAGGAACGGGTCTTCGGACGTCCAAAGTCCCCACTCCGCTTCGTGCGGTTGGTCGGAGGCTTGAAGTCCCCAACGAAGTGGTTGGGCGGTTTGAGCAATGGTTTCGGGGCTGGAAAGGATGGCGTTCATCAAGTTGTCGTCAATGTTGCAGTGCTAGGAGAGGAAACGTCAGGTTGGGATTTTCGGTCGGAACTTGGCGTGATCCCGTTTCGAGTGCTGTTGCCAAATATCGCTCAAAACACGCGTTGCTCGCCTATTTAGGGGCGAAAAACGCGATCCCCTCGAACGGGATACAGGAATGTAGCTTTCACTCTGAGAGCAGGCGCAAAAAGTGGGGGAAATTTTGTCGCTGAATTTGGGCCCCCAAATTTCGTCACGAATTCGTCCAATTTCTGACGCTCATGGATTTTATGACCTATGGTTGCCCAAGCCAAAGAGTGCGCACGTATCGAAACCGCTCGTTACCGCCCCGATTGTAGGAGCTTTAACGCCTACAACGGCCAACGTGATTTCGATCTAAGTCGTCCCCTATGGTTCACGCATACAAACACTGCCCTATCAAGCGATGTTGTTACTGCGTTTTAACGTCATTTGCTGTTGTCCAGACGATGTAGGATCCTTTGGAATGTCGGCCACCAACCAAGATTTGAACGCAGATCAAAAGCTCCAAGAGATTCTGAACAGAATCAAAGGACGCTCCGCCAGTGAAGCGACCAAGGCTACCGATGCGCCTGTTGATTCCGGTCGATCGCAAGCTGCTGCGCCGATGGCCAATCGCACTGGGACCCCAAATCCTGCCCGAACTACCGCTCCACGTCCCGACAACCCCACGCCAGCCAAACCATCTGCCAATCCTGTGCCCGTCGCCCGCAAAACCGAATTGCCGATACCACCTGGCTCGGTCCTCGAAGGCATATTGAAACAGAATGCGTCCAAGCCCAAGCCGGTAGAGATTACCGAAGTCGAAGCCAAACAAATGGCTAATCAAGGGCCGATCCCTGTACCGACGCCTGTTCCCAACGCCCCCACAAATCCTGAGCAGTCACAATCGACTGGGCAGCAATCAACTGGGCCGAAAGAACGATATGTCCTAACAGCCAACACAGAAGAACCTTTTATTCCACGCGAACCAGAAACGCTTTATGAAACCGGCTTAACGGAAACGCTGTTGGAAGAGCTGATTCTCCGTTATTTGCTGGCTCGCGGTGAAGCATCGGGGCGTCATATCTCGGATCAAATCAAGTTGCCATTTAGGCTCTTGGATCCAATTCTCTCTCGGCTCAAACAAGAGCAATTAACCACGTATCGCGGTGCCACTTCGATCAATGATTACATTCACTTGATCACCGATGCCGGCCGCGAAAGAGCTCGGGCCTATAATCACAAGACAACGTACTATGGAGCCGCTCCGGTCTCGCTCAAGGAGTACATCGAGTCGGTCAAACATCAGAGTATTGAAGATCAACGTCCAACCGAAGTGGATTTGCGCCGCGCTTTTAGTGACCTGTTAGTAGATTCTAAATTGCTCGAGCGACTTGGGCCCGCTGTGAATAGTGGACGCGGGATGTTCTTGTTTGGGTATCCCGGTAACGGTAAGACGAGTATCGCTGAGCGAATTACGTCGGCTTTCGGTAAGTACATTTGGATTCCGCGAGCGTTATTGATCGATGGCGAAATCATCCGCCTGTTCGACCCAATGTTGCATGTTCTAGAAACCCCGTCTCAGCCTCATGGTTGGCTAAACAATTCGCAAATCGATCAGCGTTGGTTGCGAATTCGCCGTCCAACAGTGGTCGCGGGTGGTGAGTTGACGATGTCCATGCTCGAAATCACCCGTAACTCCGAATCCAAAATCAACGAAGCCCCTATGCAAATGAAAAGCAATTGCGGTGTGCTGTTGATTGACGACTTCGGACGCCAACGAATGAGTGTCGATGAATTGCTTAACCGTTGGATTGTCCCCTTGGAAAAACGCTACGACTATTTGAATATGGTCAGTGGCAAAAAGACCCAAGTTCCATTTGATCAGTTGGTTATCTTTTCCACGAACTTGGAACCTAAGGATTTGGTTGACGAAGCCTTTTTACGCCGCATTCCTTACAAGATCGAAGTCTTGGATCCATCGGAAGAGTCGTTCCGCAAGCTGTTTGAAATCATGTGCCAAAAGCTCACGATTCCGTACCGCCCTGCCGTGATCGATTATCTCGTTGAGAAATATTACAAAGAGGCTAAGCGACCATTCCGCAATTGTCATCCGCGCGATTTGTTGATGCAAGTCCGCAACTATTGCCTCTACAAAACCAAGCCGCTCGATTTGCTCCCTGAGTATTTCGATTACGCCGCCGAAAACTATTTCTCGGTGATGTAGTCAGAATCACGCAAAGAAAATCACCCCAAGTCGCGTTGCTGCCTGTATTGTGTTGCGTCAAATGCTGACTTGCATCACGGGCGTTATGGTAGGTTCGTAAACCAAGGTACCATAACAGGCTTGCCTCGCTCGCTTCGCTTGATCTACCGCGCGAGTCATTCTTTCGATTTCGCAAAAATAATCTTCGCTCGAGTCGATTCGAGCATTTGCCGTTCGACTATCACGTTAGACTCGGGCATTTAGTCCCTGTTATTCGAGGCTTTGGGCATAACGGCACGCGCAGCGTTTTGTTTTGAGGCCTAACGATCGATCGCTCATGCTACGGACAGCAACTCTCACTCGCTCGGAGATTAAGATGAAGTCAGGTAAGAACACGATTTGTTTGTGGTATGAACGTGACGCTGTGGAAGCGGCGAAATTCTATGCGGCCACATTTCCTGATTCCTCAGTAGGGGCCATTCATCGTGCACCAAGCGATAATCCTTCCTGCCAAGAAGGGGATGTGTTAACAGTCGATTTCACCGTGCTGGGGATTCCCTGCATCGGTCTCAATGGCGGGCCTGGTGTTTCACATAACTGGGCCTTTTCGTTTCAAGTGGCAACCGAAACTCAAGCGGAAACAGACCGCTATTGGAACGCCATCGTCGGCAATGGCGGACAGGAAAGTCAATGCGGTTGGTGCAAAGATCGCTGGGGAGTGAACTGGCAAATTACTCCGATCCAATTGACACAAGCTTTCACGGGTACCGATCGCGCCGCCGCGAAACGAGCTTTCGAGGCCATGATGCTCATGAAGAAAATCGATATCGGACTGATTGAAGCCGCCGTACGAGGTTAAGGCACTGGCGAGTCTGGTGGACACGTTATTGCGTTAATACTCTTGGGAAAAGTAGTTCACATCATGGCGTTGTTACGTAGCGTCGCAACGAACGGGAATTGTTTTTTGTGGTTGCCTGTCGATTTCGCAATAGGTCGATCGACTAACTTTAACTTCTAAATTCAATTCCCGTTTTGGAGCAATACATCAATGACCCATGCACCCAATTCCATCCGTCTACACCGTGTGTTACGGGCTCCTGCTGAACGCGTTTATCGCGCCTTCATTAACCCAGATGCACTCTGTCGTTGGCTCCCACCTTACGGATTTCTAGGCAATATTGATCGCATAGATGTACGCGAAGGTGGCGGCTTTCATATGACCTTTACCAATTTCGAACTCGGCCATAGTCACGGCTTTGAAAGTTCGTTCATCGAACTTGTACCCAATACGCGAATTCGCTTGGCCGACAAATTCGACGACCCCGCTTGGGCTGCCGATATGAGAAAGACGATCACGCTGCGCGAAGTAAGTTGCGGAACAGATCTGGATATTTTGCATGAAAATCTACCTGCATTTATTCCGTTGGATATGTGCTATCTAGGTTGGCAAGAATCACTCATTCAACTCGCGCAGTTGGTCGAGCATGAGATTCCTGCAGAAAATGGTCTTCGGCAGTAGCCGGCACTGTAAAGTGGACGCTGGCACTTAACTTAGAAAGTGGAGCGAACGTGTTGTGCGTCGTCTCTGCTTTGAGCTTGTACTCAGGATCTTGTTGTTGTCAACTAAAACCGAACCTGGTACTGAGTGTAAAAGAAGTCGGCATCGCCCGAAAAAGCAACCCCAGGTGTGTTGTAATAGTCGCCTGAATCGAAATGCGAATAACCAACTATCATGTTATGACGGGGGTTGATCGCAATCGTCCACAATAAGTCAATCTCGTGTCCAAGGTCTTTTGATACTGCGGTGTTTCCCGCGTTATACGGTGTCATCGCGATGCTATAGGGCGTTGTTGCCTGATCAAGAAAGAAATAGTGATACCACACTAAAAAACTAACTTTCTTGCTGATTGGCGAGATGAACTGAACGTTCACGTCGTTCAAATTGCGACGTCCGAAGAGATCCATAAAGCCATTGTATTTGTGTGCCAATGGAAAGTAATGATGAAAGCCATCGTCTCCCGGAGCGACTAAAGTCGAGTTTCCGCCCGATGCCCAATCGTACCATGCCCAAACGGTTGGGGACCAGGTGCCATATATTCCCTCTGCGTTGAGGATCTTGCCAAGCCCCGCCGTCATGAACCCGGCATTATGACTGGAGCCATTCGCATTGTCACCGAATTGCATGCCACCTTCAAATTCATAAAGCAACGAATCTAATTTCCCTGCGGCACGACTTCCCAGCGTATGGAACGAGAAATTTTGGTTATTGTTGTCATAGCCGATGTAATACGTTTCCAGCGCCGTCACGCCATAGGCCTTGCCTAACAGCCCGTTGAAAAAGTCTCCATAGGCGCTATCTTATCGTAAGTCAGTTAGTCAGGATGATGGAGAGACCTATATGGCACTGGGACGGCGAAAAAAATCTCAGCAACAAGAACTTTTTGTCACAACGGATTCGCTTCCTACTTCGGATGGTCACGTTTTCTACTCTAAGCTCAATCAGCTTCTTGCTGACGAAGGCTTCGATCAATGGATCGAGGAACTCTGTGTTTCCTTTTACAGTCCCAGCCGTGGTCGTCCTGGTATTCCACCGGGTGTTTACTTTCGAATGCTTCTAGTCGGTTACTTTGAAGGCATTCAGTCTCAGCGAGGGATTGCTTGGCGATGTGCAGACAGTCTTTCTTTACGCAAATTCCTGGGGATTCCATTAACAGAGTCGACGCCAGATCACTCATCGATGACTCACATCCGCGAGCGGTTGCCACAGAGTGTTCACGAAGCTGTATTTGAGTGGGTTTTACGCATAGCAGTTAGTAAGAAGTTGATTCGGGGGAAAACAGTTGCCGTGGATTCCACCACACTTGAGGCGGATGCTGCGATGAAAAGCATCGTTCGTAGAGACTCGGGTGAAGACTGGCGGAACTATTTGATTGGATTGATGCGAGCTGAAGGTGTTATCGGGGCCGACGAGCAACCAACGGTGGAAGAGTTGCGACGCTTTGATAAGAACCGAGAGGGGAAGAGAGTTTCCAACGAAGACTGGAAAAACCCCTCCGATCCAGATGCCAAAATTATCAAGATGAAAGATGGAACGACTCATTTAGCTTACAAAGCTGAAAACGTTGTAGACACCGAGTCAAACTTGATCGTAGGTGCGCAAATCGGATCCGCTACTGCATCGGATGCTGTTACGCTCGAAGACAGTCTCCATGCGGCACAGGCTCATTTAGAGAACGCAGGTTTGAGCGATGCCATTAAAGAGGTTACTGCCGACAAAGGTTATCATTCGACGCAGACATTGACAGCACTTACAGAGCATACTGATTACAAGACCTATATTCCTGAGCCCAAGCAACCCAAGGGCCGTCGCCGCAATTTGCGAGATCGAACTCTTAAAGAACGTCGCGCACTACTCAATAATCGCAAACGTGCGAAGGGCAGCAAGGGACGAGAACTCCAGCGACTTCGCAGTGAGAAGGTGGAACGCAGCTTTGCTCATACTTTGGAAAGTGGCGGCGGCAGGCGAACTCGGCTCCGAGGAATTGAGAAGAATCAAAAGCGGTACTTCATCCTGACAGCGGCGTATAATCTTGGCGTGATCTTACGTCTGTTATTTGGAATCGGTACTGCACGAGGTCTACAAGGGCTGAAGAAGGCGTTCGCGAAAGCCTTCTTGGCAGCTCTATGGCTTCTTGGATGGCTGTTGCCAAACATAATGGTCACACAGAAGCATCTCGGAAAGAAATTCCGGCTTTGCCGAAATTATTTCTGCCGCAACTTTATGCTCACTACAAAATCGCGAGAAGTGATATTTTCAACGGGCTGCTAAGGTCTTGTTAGAAAGGTAGGCACCATAGAAGCTCTGATTGTTGTTCGAACTGTCCCATTCGTTTGTGCCACCGGTAGCCGCAATTCGATTGACGGGGTTGGTGTAGAAAAGGTCAATTGTATTTTGAGTCCCTTTAAGCGTTGCTCGATAGCCGTCAAACGTTCTGCGGGTGTTTGCCCAATCAAGTGGTGAAACGAGCCTTTCCGCACCCAGTAACAACTCTTGCCTCCCTGCTCGGCTGATAACTTGCACATCGTCGGAATCTATTAGTGTCGCATCAACAAAGAGATTCTGAAACTCTCCTCGGTTTTCCTCAATCGCTCGCGGTGTAAATTGTTCTCCACCGGAGTCCGCGTAAAGATACTCTCCGAAAATCCGGATGTTCTCCGTCATTCGGTAATTGGAAAACAACCGTACTCGCGAGAGCCAAAACTGATCGTCAATACCAGTCAAGCCAAGGCCACGCATGTTGGTCTCATGGTGATATCGCGAGCGATACTCACCTCCGAGATCGAGCTTGCTTTCGTTTAGCCCTTTTAGGGAGTCACCAGCGAAATGTGGACCAGCATAGGCGGGATTCTTCAAATACGAAAAGTCGTTCGCATAGAACACACCTTTGTACGCATCTTTCATCGCGGCGTTTAACGCTTCTTTGTCATTTTTCGCCTGTTCCTCGCTGTCCTTGCATTGCAAAGCAGGAGGGGGTTCTGAATACGACCTTGAATTTGCTAGCACTTCGGGCTGTCGAGCGTTATCGGATTGATCGGGATAGTTTTCATGGGCTCCGTAATCTGATTCCTGCGCAACCAGAATTTGATTCGCAAAAATGTGCGTCAGAATGGCAAGGCAGACGCCACAAACTGCCAGTTTAGAACGTTGATTGGAGCGCATAGATGATTCCATTCATCAGGTAGGCCGAAACACACACCCTTTTGTCGACTTTCGCCAGACGCGAAATCACTAGCGTCGCGTTACTAGTCATCTTTTAACCAGATTGCTACTTCGACGCCGTTTTGGCGTGAATGAAGTGGGCGAAACGGCACGAATCGAGATTTTACACCCGTGGAGCCGCGTGACAATTCGCCGCAAGGACCAGCAAATGAAAGAATCTACACTTGAAGTGTGTATTATTCGAAAGAATAGGTTGAGTGGCGAAACGAATATCTCTAGCAACATGATGACGCACGGCCCGCGCGCGATGTTGGGGTAAATAAATAGTCTAGCGCGATCCCATATTCTTTGGTAGACCATTACTTAATACAAGAGCCTAGAACCACGATGGTTGCAGAGTCTTGTAAAAAGGAGTTCTT
>JAFLCP010000223.1 GCA_017303505.1 Planctomycetota bacterium
GAGTGCGGGCGATTGGGAGGTTTGCAAAAAACTCTATGGCTTGGCTGATGATACGGCTGCCAAGAACTACACCGGAAATCCCATCGACACCTTGGAAGTACTTGCGAAAAAGAACATCGCCCTGGTGTATGTGGTTGGCGACAAGGACGATGTGGTTCCTTATTCGGAAAACACGAAGATCGTCGAAGAGCGATATCGAAAATGGAATGGAGTTGTGGAAGTGTTTCATAAGCCCGATGTCGGACATCATCCACATGGGCTTGATGATCCAACTCCTGTGGTAAAGTTCATAGAAACGCACTTTCCACAAAAGTAGAATCCTAACGATTTCTATCTCCCGCATGTGATTCTCTAGTGATTGAAAGGGCGAAAGGTGGAAAATCGCCTCGAATCGATACCGTTAATTGGCGTGGCCGTAAATGCTTCACTAGCCATGGTAAAGATCATGGCGGGTGTGTTCGGAAACTCGTATGCCCTTATTGCCGATGGAATAGAATCGACCGCCGATATCGTCACATCGCTGGTCGTGTGGGGCGGTTTACGAGTAGCCTCATCGCCGGCCACGGATCGGCATCCGTATGGATATGGAAAGGCCGAAGCACTGGCTGGCGTCGTGGCCTCGCTTTCTTTGCTAGGGGCGGCTGGTTTGATCGCGTTTCATAGTATTCGCGAAATTTTGACGCCGCATCATCTTCCGCATTGGTCGACTTTGGTCGTGCTACTGGTCGTAATCGTTATCAAAGAAGGTTTGGCGCGGTGGATTGGACAAGTGGGAGAAAGTGTCGATAGCAGTGCGTTGATGGCCGACTCGTGGCATCATCGCTCCGATGCATTAACCTCGGCAGCCGCCTTCCTCGGTATTTCTATCGCGCTAGTCGGTGGAAAGGGGTGGGAGGCAGCTGATGACTGGGGCGCATTGGTGGCTTGTGGAGTGATTGGAGCTACTGGGGTTCGTTTGCTGATCGGAACCACTCGCGATTTATTAGATGTTTCACCTCCCAAATCATTCGAAGAAGTTGTTCGAGGAATTGCCAGCGGTGTCGAGGGGGTAAAGGATGTTGAGAAGTGCCGCATTCGCAAAAGTGGCCTCTCTTATTTTGTTGATTTACATATTGAAGTGGATGGTGATTTAACCGTTCGAGAAGGCCATAAGATTAGTGGAAAGGTCCGCAGCGCATTGAGAAAGTCGGATCTGCGTATCGCCGACGTGTTGGTTCATGTCGAACCTTTTGAAAGGGGGCACAATGAAAACTAATGCCCTTTTTCTCACATTGCTTCTGATTCTGGCAGCGACTTCTTCTCCAGCCGCCGGAGAGGAACAACTGTTGCTCGATGCTCCGATTGTCCTTCGCAGCGGGGACATCGAGTGGGAAGAATTTGCTGAGGCTAAAGCCAGTCCGCACTGGGACATTGAGTTTGAATGGCGCGGCGAAGAGCCAGCATATTTGGAATGGACCCAGTACGACGTTAAACAGAGCTGGGAAATTTTGCTTAACGACAAAAATTTGGCGAGCCTCATGCAAGATGAAAACCGCATGGCTCCATGCATCGAAATACCTAGCGGCGCACTCAAGGCAGGTCGCAATAAGTTAAGCATCACGCCCAAAGGGAAGACTAGTGTCGATGATATCGTTTTGGAGCGAATCCGAATTGGTTCGGGTAGATTATCTGATCATTTGTCGGAATCAAAACTTGTCATCAAAGTTCAGGACAGCGTGACGGGAAAAGGGACTCCGACGCGCATTACGTTGCTGCGAGAAGATGGTGCATTGGCATCGCATGGTTTATTAGCAACTTCCGCTCAGCCTATTGCTGGGATCGCAGCCAGGATAGGTACGGTGTACTCATTGAGCGGCGAAGTAACGCTTCCGGTTCCCGCGGGCAAGTATGTTGTGTTGGCTGGTCGAGGATTCGAGTACTCACTGGCCAAAGTTGAGGTCACGGCTGAGAGAGGTAAGTCCACGGCGGTTGGTTTGAAGATAGCACGTGTTGTGGATACGACGGGATATGCCGCTTGCGACACACACATTCATACGTTGACCTACTCGGGCCATGGCGATGCAAGTATCGAAGAGCGGATGGTCACTATAGCAGGCGAAGGGATTGAGCTCGCGATAGCCACCGATCACAACAAGTACATTAACTATGAAGAATGGGCGGTCCGAAGTGGGGCTCGCGAGTATTTCACTCCCGTGGTTGGGTGCGAGGTGACCACGCCGCGCGGGCATTTTAATGTCTTTCCGATTGCCGAACGGGCGCCAATGATCCCTCATCAGCAGACGAATTGGAAGGAGCTCTTCGGTGAGATTTATAAGACTCCCGATGTCGGTGTGGCCATTCTCAATCATGCGCATGACTTGCACAGCGGAGTTCGTCCATTTGCAATGGAGAACCATTATGCTCTCCAAGGTGAAAACGCGCTCGGCTGGGAGTTAGGCTTCAACGCCATGGAAATTTTGAATTCCGCAGCCACGCAATCGGATCTTACTCAGCTAACACGCGATTGGATGGCGTTGCTGAATCGGGGATTGCGAGTTGCTCCCATCGGTTGCAGCGATTCACACGATGTCTCACGTCACTTTGTAGGGCAAGGACGGACGTATGTGCGTTGTAATGATCGGCAACCTGGGCAACTGGATGTGCGTGAATGCGTGCAAGCGATCGCATCAGGAGAAGTTCTGGTAAGTTACGGACTGTACGCCACGTTGAATACGGAAGGGGAGAGATTTGCCGAGGTGTTTCGTCCCGAATCCCATGACGATGTCGAGGTTTGCGTTGAAATGCAAAGTCCACACTGGCTCCAGGCGGATCGCGTACAATTGTACGTGAATGGTGAGCTACTGCAGGAGAAGGCCTTGGATACGGGGGTGGCCGTTGGTCTGAAAAATCAGTGGAAAGAAATGTTTCGTATACCGAATGGTATACACGATGTGTATGTGGTGGCTGTTGCAACAGGACCAGGTGTCGAAGGAAATTACTGGCGCTGTGCCAAACCGTATCAACCGACATCTACACGTTGGGAGAGTCGCGTTTTTGCGTGCAGCGGGGCGTTATGGCTTGATCGCGACGGCAACCAGAAGCGTGATTGTGCGCGAGATTATGCACTGAGGATTATTGAAGACGGCAAGGGGAATTTGTCGGATGTGTTGATGCGACTAGAGCAATACGACCGAGCCACCGCAGTCCAGGCCTTAGCGGTGTTGCATTCACGAAAAGTGGATTTGGCGACTGCCGAAGTTTTAGCTGCCGTAAGTCGTTCCAGCGATATGGTTAAGGAAGCTTATCGGGATGTGTCGCTGGAAATTCGGAATCAGGCGTTGTCGGTGAAAAACGCTAAGTGACGGGAGATCGGTCCTGGTTTTGTGAGGGAATCGTCGCCCGCAATTCGGACGCCGGTTGGAATTCACTCCCATTGATGCTAGTCTGTTACGCAGTACTTTTCGGTCGATTTTCCCGCCTCAATCTCCATCGCTAGTTGTTTAGGAAACTCTCATGTTGCGTTCTCTTTTTTTGAGTGCTCTTTGGGCCTTCGGTGTCGCCGTTCAGGTAGCATTTGGAGACGAAACAAAGTCTGCGAGCGATGCGATTTTTAAGGACGATTTTCAGAATGGAAGTGAGCGTTGGGAAACGACGGATGCCACGTCATGGGAAGTTTATGACCATGATGGTAACAAGACCTTTGGCAACAACAAGCGAACCAGCAATTATCAACCCAAGGTGCGTAGTCCCCATAACATCGCTTTGATGCGGGATGTAAAGGTTGGTAGTTTTCAGTTGACCTTTAAGGTTCGAAGCACCAAAGATACAGGTGGGCACCGCGATTGCTGTATCTTTTGGGGTTATCAAGATCCCGAACATTTTTATTACGCGCACTTGGGGGCGAAACCTGATCCAGCCAGTGGGCAAATCATGATCGTTAATGGAGAGCCACGACGACCGTTGACCGAGAATAAGAAAGAAGTGCCCTGGGACGATCAATGGCACACAGTGCGTGTTGTCCGCGATGTTGAGAGTGGCAAGGTGGATGTTTACTTTGACGACCTCACGAAGCCACATATGTCCGTGGCCGACAAAACTTTTGGTGAAGGTAGGATCGGTATCGGCTCGTTCGATGATATGAATGAGTTTGACGATGTCGAGTTGGTTGCCTTGCAAATCAAAAAGGGAAAAATGGATAAAGGGGGAGCGGATAAACCTAAGACGGCTGCGAAAGCGCCGCCAGCTCGCCCAACTCCAACGATTGCCGAGTACGTTTATGGAACCGAATCCGCTCGACAGCGAATGGATTTTTGGAAGGCTGAATCCGATCAACCTACGCCAGTCGTCGTCCTGATCCACGGTGGCGGGTGGGTGAATGGTGATAAAACAGGTTATGGAAATAATCCCATCAAGGCCTATTTGGACGCCGGGATTTCCGTAGCAGCTATCAACTATCGATTTATTGCAGAGTCGATGGAGCAAAAGATCGAGCCGCCTGTGAAGGGTTGTCTGCATGATGCGGCACGAGCCATCCAAACCATCCGGGCACATGCGAAGGAGTGGAACGTTAATCCCGATAAGATTGGCGCGACGGGCGGGTCGGCTGGCGCCTGCACTTCATTGTGGTTAGCATTGCACGATGATATTGCCGATCCAAACAGCAGCGACGAAATTGCTCGGCAATCGAGCCGCTTGAGCGTGGTTGCGGTAACCGGTGCTCAGACATCGCTTGATCCGACCGAGTTACGAGCGTGGATGTCCAATGCCATTTATGGTGGGCATGCGTTTGGGTTCGCGGCCAAGGGTAGAAGCCGCGCTCAGGAGTTTGAGCTGCTGATGGCCAATCGCGAGCAAGTCAAACATTGGTTCACTGAGTATTCGCCGATCGAACTTATCAGTAAAGATGATGGGAAGTTCTTCTTGGAGTATCCCAATCAGAAAACAGAGCCTGTTCTAGGTGGGAAGGAGCCTGACCCAACCCACTCCGCTCTATATGGCATCAAGTTTCTGGAGCGTTGTAAGGAGATCGGGGTTAGCTGTGACTTAGTTTATCCTGGCTATTCCAATTCCAAATTCAAGAATTCAACGGAGTTTCTGATCGAGCATCTCAAGCAGAAATAGTTTCTTGGAGATGTTCGACGGAGAGCTCCTATTAATCCTACACATCTTTTTTGAGAGTGTATTGGGGGATGCAGACTATCTCCAGTCCACCTAGCACCCGTTTCGCTATAGCTACGGGGCAAACGAACTCGATAGAAGCTGTGTAGGGTAAATAGGGCGAAGTGCTTTTCCAGGTGAGTTAGCAATAGCGATGGTAGCTGTTCGTTACGCGGCGGCGGACTGAGATCGGCGACGTGGCTTCAGCTTATTAGCTTTTTCCACCACAGGCTCAACGGATTTCTCTGATGGCGGTGTGAAAAGTTGCAGCGATGCTGGGGCCGTTTCTGTAGGGAGCTTCAAAAAGTTGTCATCGGCCCCTACTTGTTTCTTGAATTGAACAAGCCACTCCGCTAATTCTCGATCGTACTGTTCGTTGTATTGAAACCAGAAAGGATTATTCTGCGACCAAACAATGTGCATCGACAGCAAATCGAGGATTGGGCCATGATCGAAATACGATGTGTGAACCAATTCGTTACCCGAGATTTGAGAACCTAAGTGCTCAAGGCCAGCAGCGAACGAGGGGGCGGCCAAGAGTTTGCGAAACGTGGATGCTGCTCCACCCGCACTTGAGTTCGCCTGATCTACAATCTTCTTATTGAGTGACGCGGGGATCGGTACAAACGGGTCGCTCGTTTCGCAGTGCAGAGGGGCACTCGATACGCGAATCACTTCCGCTGCAGGTCGATTGTTGCCTTGGGCTTTCTTGATCACAATCGAACGTACAGCCTTATCGAGGATGGGGCGTAGGCCAACATTGAAAATCGGATTGAGCAACCAGTAGTAAGGGCGTGACACAAGCATCAAATAATCGGAAAGCAATACGGGTTCTCGAATCATGAGCTTGGAAACAAAGGAAACGGATAGCCCCAACGTAGCCCGGAGGCCATTGATGGCTTCGTCATCCGGTGACCATAACCCCATCCAGCGTTTTCCATAGATTTCGAAAGTGTCATCTTCGAGTCGATGTTCGGCCTTGATGCGGACAGCTTCCAGGACTGGGCTGACCAGAAAGATGATAATGTTGATGATAACGTAGAGAACGAGCAAAGCAGTGCCGAGGATAAGCCAGCCCTCGTAATGGGAAAAAAAACTGCGTCAGAGTTAGGTTTTCACCAGATTGCAATGACCCGACTCTGATTCCGTGGCTGGTACGTTGAATAGGTTCGCCAAGCTTTTCCATGACCCATAGGACCGGCGTGTCCCAAAGAGTGACCGTGTCAATGCGTTGACCTTCTACACTGTTGAGCCAGCTCGTCGATCCAGGAGCAGCAAAAAGTCGCAGCATTTTCAGCAGCGTGGTGGCTGCAGGTTTCAGCAGTAGCAATGCTAGGCCAACGTTGAGCCAGAGCATCAGGCTATTGCCCCCTTTAGACTTCAAATGGAGGAAAGGGGTACCGACGGTTGCCCAACTGCGAAGTGTCGAAAGTGGATTTCGTTCCAGTACACTTTGACGTAAGGCATGCCAAATGACTGAGCCACCGTGGCTGTGCCCAACTAAGTGGTAATGAACACCAGCCGCTTCAAGTTTTCGAAGATGTTGCAGTAGGTCGTCGGCAGCTTTGATTCGCTCGCGTTCGCTGTTTTCGCCCGACCAATGAAACAACTCACCGTTTTTGGGCAATTCGACATCGGACGGCAAGCGTTGCAACAAGCCTTCCGTTGTTGTGCTCCCGAGTTGCCACCAACTGTTCCCCTCATCGCTGTCGCGGTTTGCGAAAGTACCGTGGACTAAGATGAGCTTCTCTGGTTTTGCCGGAATCGCGAGAGACATGGGGCACTCATTATCCTTGAGGACGATCTGACAATAGTTCGGTCAAGCTCATGTTTCGACTTATCAAGCCACAATCTTGGCGGAAACGCTATCATGGTATTTCGTCAAAACGGGGTAATGTGTCTATGGCAGAAATGAACATTTCCTCAGAAAGTGCCCTGGAATTGGTGGCTTAACTGCTAGCAAAAGAGGGCTACAATAAGGCGGTGTACAGTAACTTACCTAAGATCCTCTTCCTTCGTTTTGAAATGGGTAGGCGGTGATGCTTTTCCACATATTTGCCAAGCGAGTTTTTATCGCGACCATCATTGCGGCAGCTGTTCTGATCCATACGCAGCCAAAGTGCCTGATGGCCCAAGAGGATTTGGTCGTTGCTGATTTCGAGGGAACTGACTACGGGCCTTGGACGAAAAGTGGCAAAGCGTTTGGAGAGGGGCCTGCTCGTGGAACGCTTCCAGGCCAAATGCAGGTGGAGGGGTATCTGGGAAATGGTTTGGTGAATTCCTTCTTCGAGGGTGATGGAACTACGGGTGAGTTGCTCTCACCAGAATTTAAGATCGAAAGAAATCACATCTCGTTTCTTATCGGTGGTGGAATGGATTTAGAGCGAACGTGTATGCAGTTGCTCGTTTCCGGAAAGGTCGTTCGCATAGCTACAGGCAACAACAGCCAACCTGGCGGTTCAGAAGCTTTGCTAGTGGATAGCTGGGATGTAACAGAGTTTCGCGGAAAGCCTGCCGTCATCCGCATTGTCGATCAAGCGACGGGGAGTTGGGGGCATATCAATGTCGATCAAATCGTGCAGACCGATCGCCGGCCACCAGGAATGTTGAGCGATGCGAAATTTTCGGTTCCGATTACAGGGCGATATCTGCACATTCCCATCAAGAATGGTGCCCCCAAACGCGTTGTGAAATTCTTGGTCGGCGATCAGTTGATCGTGCGAAACGATATTGAGTTGGCGCCAGGCCAAGCCGATTGGTGGTCCGTGATGGAGGTCGAGGCCTGGAAAGGAAAGACGATGGTGGTGAGTGTCGACAAGTATCCTGAAGATGCTACCGGGCTTTCGACTATCTTCGTTTCGGATAAAGAGCCTGAGGCTGAGCGTTTGTATGAGGAAGAGTTGCGAGGACAAATCCACTTCTCACCCAAGCGAGGTTGGAATAACGATCCCAATGGACTGGTTTATTTCAATGGGGAATATCATCTTTTCTTCCAGCACAATCCATACGGTTGGGGTTGGGGCAACATGCATTGGGGACATGCTGTCAGTCGCGATCTGGTGCATTGGGAAGAGTTAGGCGACAAGTTGATGCCTGACGAGTTCGGGCCGATGTTTAGCGGAAGCGCTGTAGTGGATTGGCAAAATAGTAGTGGCTTGGGAAAAGATGGAAAGCCTCCCATGGTTCTGTTCTACACAGCCGCCGGAGATCCCACGGTGCAATGTTTGGCGTACAGTTTGGATGGTCGGACATTCACGAAATACGCGAAAAACCCAATTGTTCCGCAGATTACTGGGGGAAATCGAGACCCGAAGGTTTTTTGGCATGAACCGACGAAGCACTGGGTTATGGTGCTCTATGTCACGATGGACGGTGGGAAACATACCGTTCACTTTTTAACGTCGAAAAACCTGTTGCAATGGGAAGCGAAAAGTGTCGTGGAAGGCGAACCGAACACCAACTTTCTTTATGAGTGCCCTGACTTTTTTGAGTTAGAAGTGGATGGGAGTGAGGTTCGCAAGAAACTGTGGGTGCTGTTGGGAGCCAATTCCGAATATGGGCTTGGAACGTTTGATGGAAGTCGGTTTGTGATGCAGGAAAAGCGATTAACGGGGCATCGCGGTCGTGGTTTTTATGCAGCTCAAACATTCAGTGATATATCCGCCAACGATGGGCGGAGAATCATGATGGGTTGGTTTCAAACCGCAACGCCCGGCATGTCCTTCAATCAATCGATGACCATTCCGCTGGAGTTGGGACTGAAGTCTACAGCAAGCGGACCCCGTTTGACTTTTCTGCCAATTGGAGAGCTGAGGGGGCTGCGAAAATCATTTAGAAGCTACTTTGCAAAAGATTTGGCGGAGCTAAACAATAGTCCAATTCAATGTGATGCTCAGGGGGCGATTGAATTGCGTGTGCGATTTAACGAAGGTGTGACTGGTAAAAGTCAATTCACAGTGCGGGGCATTCAGGTGGTGGTTGATTTTGACCGAAAGGAATTACTTGTTCACGACCATTCTGCCAAGTTAGCGGATGTGCCCCAAGAGGAACTGATTCTGTACGTT
>JAFLCP010000224.1 GCA_017303505.1 Planctomycetota bacterium
AGTCCCACGCGCTGACGAATCCGGCGGCGCGGGCCTCGCCTTCGGCATACGGGTTAAACGATTGCGGCAACACCTCTCATCATGACGATGTGTCTAACGGATGAGTCCAACGCGCTGACGAATCTGGCGGCGCGGACCTAGCCTTCGGCGTACGGGTTAAACGAGTGCGCCATCACCTCTCATCACGACGATGTGGCGAACGGATGAGTCCAACGCGCTGACGAGTCCAATGGCGCGGACCTAGCCATCGGCATACGGGTTAAACGATCCACTTCTACTCACTCCTTACTAATCTCTACTTACTCGCGCAACGCGGCAACGGGTTAAACGATCCACAGACTGAGTGACTAGGTTTTCATTTTGTCGCGGAGGGAGTTGGCGAGGGCCTGGAGGTCCATGCCGCGTAAGGTCCCTTCTAACATCTGTGGCAACAAACGAGGTGTGCACGCAAAACAGGGAATGCCAATACTCGAGAGCTTCTTCGCGAGGTTCTCGTCATAACAAGGTGTCCCTGAATCGTTTAACGCCAATAAACACAAACAGCGCACACCACTACCCACCATCTCCGTCAATCGCTGCACCAACTGCGCTTGATTACCACCCTCAAACAAGTCGGTAATCATAATGAAGATCGTCTTCGTCGGCTCTTGAATAAACTGCTGACAATAAGTCACCGACTTGTTGATGTCCGTACCACCACCCAATTGCACACCAAAAATCATATCCACCGGATCGTTGCCGCACTTCTCCGTCAAATCGACCACTTCCGTATCAAATGCGACCACATGGGTCTTAAGCGCTGGCAAAGAAGCGAAAATCGAACCGGTCACCGCACCATAAACCACCGAGTCGGCCATCGAACCGCTCTGATCCATGTCGACAATCACCGTCCAATTGTTCGTCTTCTGCGATCGCGAATGAAAATAAACTCGCTCCGGTACAATGGTGCTCAAACCAGGCTGATAGTTCTTTAAGTTGCGACCAATGGTCCATTTCCAATCGATATTCGCTGCACTTGGAATCGGTGAATGCTCGCGCCGATTCAACGCCCCCATCACCGCCTGACGAATCTTTTGCTCCAACAGTAACTTGATCTCTTCCACAACAGCCCGCACCACCATCCGCGCCGATTCTTTCGCCTTCTCCGGAATCTGGCCCGACAAACTCATCAACGTTCCTACCAACTGCACATTGGGTTGTACCGTCTTGAGCATCTCCGGTTCCAACAATAGCTGCTTCAAGCCCTTGCGCTCGATCGCATCTTGTTGAATCACTTGGACCACATCTTCTTTGAAATAATTGCGAATGTCACCCAACCATTTCGCAAGCTTCGGCGACGAGGCACCCAAGCCCGCTCCACGACCCGACGACTTCCCTTCGCCACTCTCATCGTAGATCGCAGCTAAGGCTTGATCCATCTCGTCCTGTTCGGGTGATAAGTTCATGCCACCACAGGATTGCGACAATTGATCCTGCACCGACGAGCCCAAAATCATCCGCCAGCGTTTTACTTGCTCGACATCTACACTCATCATAAGTCTCCGAAGTCGAATTCATTGAGGTCCGATAACGCTTGCTCTTCCTTCTCGCTCAATGGTCCGTCCAAAACGGCTTGAGCACTATCGCTATCGACACCCCATACATGGGCTAAGTTCTCGGCGATACTTCGCTTCTCTTGAGGCGTAAAAGAACCGAAGGCTCGCCGTAAAAAGACGACCGCCCGCCGAAATTGATCTTCATCGAGATTGGCAACATATTCCGCTAACTGTTCCCACAAAATCTGCCGTCCAATCAACGCATATCGATTGCGGCCCGCCATCCCTTCGAACCAACCAGCCCCTAAATCAGCCGCTATGCCGGGCGATAAGCGTCGCGATACTTCACGCCCTAATTGCTCATTGGACATCCAACCACGTTCAAGCAAAATGGCACACGCTAATCCCGACAACAGCGGATTGCGATCATCGTTGTCCGAGAGAGCTTGCAAACGACTGCGCCATAACGATTCATCGACCAGTTCATGAAATTCAAACGCCACACGGTTCAATTCATCCATGGCGACCATTAAAGGTTTGGCGGCATCGTTATCGCAATTCGCGGCATCAAACAGCGTCAGACAGCCTTGCACAAACATATCTTGGATCAAAGGCAATAGCGGCGTCGTATCAAATTTGCGAACATCCCCGAAGCGAACCACTTGCATCAATTCGTGAGCTGCGGCCGCAACAGCCGCTGTGGCTGAACTCTCTGTCGATAATGTTTGCAACCGTTGCCGCGCAAAATCCATCATCGTGGGAAGCGAACAACAACAAGCGTCATAGATCAACTTGGCGGCTTCATTCACCGATTCGCATTTCTCAATCGCTTGACGAAAGCGGAATGCGGTTGCGAGTTCTACAGTCTCGCCAGCCAATACCGCCTCGACCAATGAAATCTCGGACTCAGGCGACCATTGCAACGTCCAGTTTTCGCCCCAAGTTGCAGCCGTTTGATTGCGACGAGCAGGGGTCGCGAAGGGGACTCCCAAAATTCGCAAACGGTGAAAAAACGTAGACCGATTGAGATCTAAGAACGCTGCCGATTCCGTTTTCGCTTGTCGATTTTCTCGCAAATCGAGATCGATATCATGTTTCACGGTATCTCGATATTTTTCCAATTTCAGCCGCGATAGCTCGCGATCAAAATCTTCCTGAATGGAAGTGCGACTCACGCCCTTAGGTAGTTCGCCAATCGCAGTGCCGACATCCAAATGCGCAAGATGTTGGGCGATTGGTGCGAGTTCACCATGCCCGAGCAATGTCATCGCCGCATCATGCAATTCGCGGAGCGTCGGTGCGCTGCCATCATGCAAGGCTGCCAAAGTTCGCGCCAATCGAACCGCTTCGATCACTTCCGCTGTTGAACGATGAGTACCGTCGTCGCGAACACGACGAGCTAATCGACTGAGGTATTCACCTGGCAGAGCATCGAGATTGTCCGACTCCAAAGCATTCCACATCAATTCGAAATAGGCCGGAGCTAAGTTGCCAGCGCCATAACCCGATTGCGAGGAGAGTCGGAAATACGAATAAGGCATCAAAGTGAGCTTGCCAGCTCGACGTGGAAGTTTCGCCAGCTCGGCATCGCTCATGATCGGATGCTCGCCACTCATCACGGGTGCATGAAACGCACCGACGATCACCACAATCTTCGAGGGTGAAACACCTCGATCGATGGCAGCCTGAATGCAACGTCGCATGAAGGCTTCACGGATCAGGCACTCGGCATGACGCGGAGTTGATTCGTCTTCGAGTTCGCGCAAGGATCGCCCGAGTTCCATGGCGGCCAAACGATAACTTTCATCGTTGGTATTGTGTTCGAAGTTGCGTTCCCAAAAGGAATCGTAATCACCTTCGCCTGCGATTTCGGCCACTTGTTCGTAGATCGAGCGACGTGGAATCGTAGGACTCTCTGCTTCGACTTCAGTCTCCTTATCTTCTTCGGCCTCACTGGCAGCCTGTGCCATTTGTTCGCGCAACTTTTCGAGGCGTTTCATTTCCTCGTCTTGGAGGCCGAGGAAGACTTCGCTGGGAAGATCGATAAATTCTACCGGTGTTCGATGCTGATGACCCCACAGAACCGCTTGATATTCTGGGCTATAGCGGGCCATTGGGGTGACGAACGTGCGCATCGGCAATTCGGACGTGTAGGACAAAATCGCGATGGGGGGCTTGGTCCCTTTTTTGACCCAATGTTCGGTCAGCTCGATGCCATCGACGATCCCTTCCACCATAATCAAATCGGGTTGGATTCGATCGAGGTAGCGGCGCAGATGCCACGCACCACCTGGCGAAAGATGGCGAACTCCAAAAACATGGACCGACCAAGGGGCACTCACGCGAGCAGCTCCGAGCAGGCGTTAAAGAGTGGCCGCCATTCAGCGCCACGTTTCTTTAGGACGTTGGTCACATATTCTTGGAAAATGGTTTTGTCTTTGTCTTCATCTTTCACCACCGCCCCTTGAATGCTCGAGGCGAGATCTTCGGCAGAAACCGAGCCTGTCCCAAAGTTAGCGGCCAAGGCCATACTTCCAGCCAGCACGGAAATCGCTTCAGCAGTCGAGAGTACGCCCGATGGGCTTTTCACTTTGCTCTTGCCATCCAGGGTTTGGCCGGTTCGCAATTCACGGAAGATGGTGACCACTTTTTCAATGGCTTCATCTGTTGGTAAAGCGGCTTTAATATCAAGGCTTGACGACAAATCGCGCACGCGGCGGCGAACAATGTCCATTTCCATTTCCAAGGTCGCGGGGCTGGGCAGAACGACAATGTTGAAGCGGCGTTTTAATGCAGCAGACATGTCATTGACGCCACGGTCGCGAGTGTTGGCGGTAGCGATGACCGAAAAGCCCTTCGCAGCGGGAACTTCCTTAGAAAGCTCTGGAATCGAGAGACGTTTTTCGCTCAAGAGCGAGATCATGGCGTCTTGTACTTCAGAAGCACAACGTGTGATTTCTTCGAAGCGAGCGATACTCCCCGACTCCATTGCGCGGAAGACGGGACTTCGAATCAAAGCCCCATCGCTGGGACCGTTTGCGATCAACATTGCATAGTTCCAGGTGTAACGAATCTGTTCTTCGGTGGTGCCAGCAGTCCCCTGCACCACTTTCGTAGAATCGCCATGAATGGCAGCGGCCAAATGTTCGGAGAGCCAACTCTTCGCCGTACCTGGTTCACCGATCAATAAGAGGGCTCGGTCGGTGACCAGAGTCGAAATAGCGATTTCTACCAGGCGTGGGGCCCCGATATACTTGGGTGTGATCTCTTTGTTACCCGCTTTGCCGCCACATATGTAAGTGAGCACGGCGCGCGGTGACATACGCCACGAGGCTGGTTTCTCATGTTTGTCACTAGCGATAAGGGCTTCGATTTCTTCGGCAAATAGCTCTTCTGCTGGGGCTCGCAGAATGTTCGTCGTATTGCTTGAGGAAGTGGTTACCTCAGTATCGTCGCCCGCTTTTTTCTTGGCCATATTGAATCTACTCCGAGCACCGAAAGGTGTTGATATGTGTGGATGAATTATGCAGTGGTTGTTTTCGCAGCCCGCTCTTTGATGGCTTCAATGCAATCGATCAAATCGTTTTGGAATCGTGCCACGGTAGCAGCGTCGCTGACCAGAGCTTCAAGTTGCGGAACTGCAGTGGGCGACAAGTTTTGGCCCATGCGAACGAACCAGTAGCCTGTGTAACCTGAATTCTTGCCCGAGACAACTTTCTTGATTTGTTCGAGCAGCAATGGTTCGAAATCAGGATGTTGAGACTGGAGCATCGCTTGTGCGATGTCGAGCAATTCGTGCGGATCTTTTTGTTTAACCACACGTTCCCATTGCGCAGATAGGAATTGTTTCGTACCCGCATGTTTGGGAATAGCATGCTCGTAGACAATCGGCTTGATGTCTTTAACGATCGCTAATTCGATCCAAGCCGGATCCAGTGGCGGAATGGTTGTGTCTTTATTCCACGTGTAACCGTAATAGTAGCGGTGCGAAGAATGCAAAGTGCCAATGAGCTGCTCACTGCGAACAGCTTCCGGAGTATTCTTTTTCGCACTGGTGTTGATGTACGGCGAAAAGACTTTGAAATAATCTTTCGGTTTCGAGTTATAGCGAGCTGCCCAGGCAACTCGTGAAAAACAATCGGCGGGAAGACGATCGCGATTTTCGATAAGATACTTTGCTCCCGCTGCTTTGCATTCCGCTACTTCTTGAGTCAGCTGATGAATAAGATCGAGGCCACTGGTGTTGGACTTGATCTTCACTAACTCATCGGACTGGGCGAGCAACTTGGTGAAGAGTGACAGATATTTTTCGCGTTGAGGACGCAGGATGGAAATCAAGGAGCTGATGCGTTCGGCAATTGGATTCTGTTTCTCTTTGTCTTTGGCCTTAAACAATTCCGCGAGTGATGCTTCCAGTCGTTGAGCGGCTTCGGTACCGACTTGATCGGGCAGTGCCTCGCGGACCGCTCGGGAAACCAAGGTGAGATCTTTGCCGTCCAATAAGCCTGTCAAGAAGCTCAAGGCTTGAGGATCTTGCGAATGCATCAGGGCAGCGATGGCCGCGGCGCGAACATCTTGCGATTTGGCTCGACCTTGTTCGAGCAAAAAGTTCAGATCTTCTTCGGCGGTTCCCAAGCATTCAATAGCTGCGAGCTTCACCTCTTTCGAGCCTTCTTCCAGGGCTTTTTTGACATGTTCGCGAGCAACTGCGGGCGCCAATTGATGGATCAATTGAAGACGTCGTCCATGCCCCATCTTTCCCTTCAGATCGAGTGTTGTTACCAGATCGGGGACAATCGCTTCGCCAAAGAGTGGGAGAACTTTGGTAGCGACGAATTCACCGATTTCACCATAAACATCATCGATGGCTTGCAGTGTCGGACGAACCAAACGCAGGTCATTAAACAAGCCGCGCTCAAAGGCGTCTCGAATCAACTCCAAACGTCCCGAGCCGGTGGAGGTAAGCGCTTCGATGAGAGGCTTAATAACGCGAGCGTTGGTTTTGGTTTGCAATGATTTTACGGGCGAAGGAGGTAACTCTTTGAGTTCACCTTCAATGCCCGTGGCGCCTTGGGTATAGAGAATCGACGTGATCAGCGCGCTCAATTCCAAAAGAGCTGCAGCGGCTGTTTTCTCGGTCGATTCCACAAGCTTTTGAACGTTATCGGCTACCTTGGTAAAGATCGGTGCTTTTTCACCCGACTTGCGCAATGGCTCGATCAACTTTTGTAAACGGAAATCGCCCGGCGCGATAACGCTACCTGCGATCGAGATGCGACGTACCTCGGTATATACTTCGTTTAATACTGGAATGCTCATGTTCGTTCGTCTCCTGTTACAACGTCATGCGTACCACTTCGCTGCTGGAGACGATTCCCAGCGGCTTCACTTCTAAACGTTTTGTATCGAGATCATGTCGAAAGCGAGCGACCAAGACCTGATTGCGACGAAGTTCATCGGGGACGAGTTTTAAGACTTGGAGACTTGAGGGTTCTTCATCCAGTCCACGATCCGTCAAGGTGAGTCGATTCTTTTGCGCATCTTCGACCACCAACGTATCTTGCACGATGCCGATTTGGCTGAACGCCAATAAGTAGATGGGTTGACGTTCTGACAGTGGGCCTTTCAAACCACCTTTCACCAACTTGATCAGAGCCGCGAAATCTTTATGGGCCGATTTGCGGATAGCAGCGTAGTCTTCGGGAGTTGGTGGGCGAACGGTATGCCCGTCCCAGCGAATGCGCGGGTTGAGATCACCGGGATAAATGAATAACTCGGGGACTTGAGCGACTTGAAAGAAACTGTCTTCTGCTTTGATGAATTTTACCGCCTTATAGGGTCGGTAGTTTTTCGTGGTGTAGAGTGCTCCTTTTTCGAGATCGATCCAAATTCCCGTGTCGACATATTCTTGTCGAGCTATATCGTCGTAGGTGTGAAATGTAAGTTGCATCAACGCACGATTGGGCTGCATTAAACCTGCTTCGCGCAGTTCGGCGAGTTGCCAAGCGTGCCCCAACCAAGCTGCGATGGTCGAATCGGTTTCAGGTTGCAGATCTGGATCGGCGAGCCTTTTTTCAAGGTAAATGCGGCCTTGTTTGGCGAGTGCATAGAGCCGCGAGAGATGGTCCAACGCATCGCTGTAAATTTTTTCACGTGCGATGCTGTTCGGTTCCTTCGCAGAATCTTCATCATGGAAGAGCGTGGTGTAGGAACGGAGGGCAGATTGCGCGCCGGGCAAGAAGGCATCGCCCAGTTGTTTGGCTCGCTGTTCAATCTCGCGAGCGCTCTTAGCATTCATGTTCCCGATACCGATCGTGACTAAACTTTCGGTGAGTTGTTCCAGCAGCGTGATGCCTTCGAGTTGGGCTTTGATTTTCTTTTCGAGAGCCGACTTGTTGACTTGCTTGGGCTTAGAGGCAGCTTCCTTTTTCTTCTCGGCGCGAACCTCGGCTTTCTCACGTTTTTCCTGGAGATTAGCGGGGAGATCGGCTTCTTTGAAGGCAGCAGCGTTTTTGGTGTAGGCGTACATCAAGCCGATGCAATGTTTGCAAGGAAATTGTCGGCTCGGACAACTGCATCGATAGGTTGGATTTTCAGGGCGACCGAAATCGCAGGAGCACTCGTACGGAGTCTTGCCGCTCCCCTGACATTGGCCAAAAATCACTTGCTTATCGGCTGAAATATAAAGAGCAACAAAGCTTTTTTTGGTGACTAAACCGCGTCCATTTTTCGCCGCGTCGGCATTTGGTGCCGCTGAGTCGACGTACGCCTCATCGATAGAAATCATCCTTGGACCCCCACCCTGGATTTAGAAGAGAAGAAGAGTGATTATGGGAGTTCTGGAAATCGATATCAACTATGGTAGAGGGAAATTAGTTACGCCATAATATGCGAATAAACAGATTTCGCGGTTTTCGTGGCTCGAAACGAATTGCGGCGATATGGCTAACGGATGTGTCCAATACGCTGAGGAATCCGGCGGCGCGGGCCTAGTATATGGTAAATGATTGCGCCAGCGTGTAGTTGCGCAGTAGAGTAAGGCATGACGATGTGTCTAACGGATGAGTCCGACGCGCTGCCGAATCCGGCGGCGCGGGCCTAGCCTTCGGCATACGGGTTAAACGATCCACTTCTACTCACTCCTTACTAATCTCTACTCACTCGCGCAGCGCGGCGTACGGGCTAAACGAATGCGCCAGCGTGTAGTTGCGCAGTAGAGTAAGGCATGACGATGTGTCTAACGGATGAGTCCAACGCGCTGAGGAATCCGGCGGCGCGGGCCTAGCATGTGGTAAACGATTGCGCCAGCGCCTGCACGTGCAGTAGAGCAAGTCACGATGATGTGGCTAACGGATGGGTCCAATACGCTGACGAATCCGGCGGCGCGGGCCTAGCATGTGGTAAACGATTGCGCCAGCGCCTAGACGTGCTGTGCAGCAAGTCATGATGATATGACTAACGGATGAGTCCAATGCGCTGAGGAATCCGGCGGCGCGGGCCTAGTTGGACAGCGCCAACTTCCGCGGCTTTGAGCGTCGTTTTTTTGTGTCGTATATTGACTTTGTAGTATGGAGATTTATTCCCAAAGCCTTGAACGCAGCTCGACGTTTTTTGCGATGAGATTTT
>JAFLCP010000225.1 GCA_017303505.1 Planctomycetota bacterium
AAAGCCATTCGCTGGTCCTGATCTATTGGTTCATTTCCATTTATGGCTTGATTTCAGAGAACATCTTTGTTCAGCGAGTCAATGCATGATTGTGATTCAGCTCTCTAGATCCGAAACGACTAAATATTTTCGCTGAACTCCGCGCATCGAGCTGCGACTCGGGGAAAATCCAAAAGGTTTTTTTGTTTGATATTCTTTGACACATAGGTCAAGGTGAGGCCATGAGCTGGAAATTGATTAGCAATCATAGGAAGAAGTTGCTGGCTGGAGTCGGTTTGATTTTCGCGATTGGAGCGGGCGCATCCTATTCCTTCTGGTGGCCGCCGTTCTCCACGTGGATTGACAGCGCGCTTCAGCAAAGAAAGTCGGCAAATGCTTCCGCTGACGCCCACGCCGGCCACGATCACTCGGAAGGAGTCCATGACGATCATGCAGGGCACGATCATGCCGGGCATGATGAAGGGACTTCGTTGGAGCTCAATGCTCAGGCACTTAAGAATCTTGGTCTAACCAATGAGTACTTACAACCCATCGCTCTGCGCGACTACAACCGAACGATTACGGTACCAGCAATTGTTGCTGCTAAGCCCGGTCGAACTCAAATTCGCGTTTCCTCGCCCTTGAGCGGTGTGGTCACGCACGTGCACGCAGTTACAGGGGAGGCAGTGATCGCGGGTGAGTTGCTGTTCGAGGTACGGCTTACTTACGAGGACCTGGTGGACACGCAGACGCAGTTTCTCAAGACATTAAGTGAACTGGAGGTCGAAAAGCGTGAAATTGCAAGGCTTGAAGAAGTGACTCAATCAGGAGCCATTTCAGCGAAGTCTTTGCTTGAACGTCGCTACTCCAAGGACAAGATTGAAGCTTATCTAGGCTCGATGCGAGAAGCACTGAAATTGCATGGTCTGTCCGCCGCACAGATTGCTTCGATCGAGACTGAGCGAAAGCTACTTCGCGATCTTGCAATCGAAACACCTGATATCGACTCGCACAATAAGAATGAAGAAATGCGTCTCAGTCGCCTACCCTTCCGGCCTGCGTCATTCGCACCCAACTTGTTGGAAGATCCGAAGACTGGCAAGAGACCGCTTATCGTTGAAGACTTGAATGTTCAAAAAGGACAGGGCGTTACTTCGGGTGAAATGCTTTGCTCGCTCTCTGATTTCTCGAGCCTGTATATCGAAGGGCAAGCTTTTGAACAAGACGCACCTACAGTCACCCAAGCTGCACAAAACGGTTGGATGATTGATGCGATCGTTCAGACAAATTCAGGCGCGGAATTGATCAATGGATTGAAGTTGGCATTCGTGGGGACTTCAGTAGATCCATCCACGCGCACCTTGTCATTTTTCGTAGAGCTACCAAACCAGATACTACGAGACGAAGAAAATGAACAAGGGCAGCGATTTCTCACTTGGAGGTTTCGCGTCGGACAAAGACTTCAACTTCAGGTTCCTGTAGAGGTTTGGAAAGACCAACTGGTTTTGCCCGTCGATGCCGTTGTGAAGGACGGGGCAGATTGGTTTGCATTCCAGCAAAACGGCGACCATTTTGATCGGATCGCAGTGCATGTGAAACATCGCGATCAAACAAACGTCGTCATTGACAATGATGGGGTACTTTTCCCTGGCGATGTTGTCGCCCTTCGTGCAGCACACCAGCTCCAAATGGCGCTCAAAAACAAATCAGGCGGAGGAGTTGACCCTCACGCCGGTCATAACCACTAGGAAGGTACCTGAAGATGCTCAATGCCGTAATTCGTTTCGCGCTGCAGCAACGATTGCTGGTGATCGCGATATCTCTATTCCTGGTCGCGTTTGGCGTTTGGCAAACGATGCGCATGCCGATCGATGTGTTTCCAGATTTGAACCGTCCCCGCGTCGTCATTATGACTGAAGCACTCGGGATGGCTCCTGAAGAAGTCGAATCGCTCATCACGTTTCCAATTGAGACAACGATGAATGGTGCCAACGGCGTCGAAGCCGTACGCAGTTCATCTGGAGTTGGCATTTCGGTTGTCTACGTTGAATTTGCTTATGGGACCGATATCTACACCGATCGTCAAATCGTCGCCGAACGAATGCAGATGGTCCAAGATCGTCTGCCACAAGGAATCCAGCCGCAACTGGCACCGATTTCGTCCATTATGGGCCAAATACTTATGCTGGGCATGTGGAGCGATGACTCCAAAACTAGCCCATTGGAATTGCGTACTTCTGCGGACTGGGTTGTGCGACAACGTTTGCTCACGATTCCCGGAGTGTCGCAGGTTTTCACCATGGGAGGCGAGAGAAAGCAATTTCAAGTTCTCGTCGATCCTGAAGCAATGACGCGGTTGGGAGTCACGTTGGAACAAGTTGAGCAGGCCGTGCGAAAGAGCAACGAAAATGGAACTGGTGGCTATTTGGATCGCCAGGGACCAAGCGAATTATTGGTTCGCTCATTAGGCAGAATCACTTCACTCGCTGAGCTGGAAATGCTACCGGTGACCATCCGGGATGGAAGGCCCGTGCTGCTTTCCCAAGTTGCAAGTGTTCGCGAAGGAGCTCAAATCAAGCGAGGCGATAGTTCTTGCTTTGTCAGAGTCGAGAGTGAGAACGCAGCCAGTAAGAAGCCGCCTGGCAACTCGCAAAACTTCTCTGGTGGCCCCTCTGTTGTTCTCACGGTCAACAAGCAGCCAGGTGCAGACACTCGCAAAGTGACCGACGAAGTTTTACGTGCAATCGAAGAACTTCGACCATCGCTTCCGCCTGGCGTCCGAATTGAAGCAACCTATTCACAGAAATCGTTTATCGAACGAGCGATCAAGAATGTCGAGGAAGCTTTGCGTGACGGTGTGATCTTGGTAGTGATCATCCTGTTTCTTTTCTTAATGAACATCCGCACGACATTCATAACGCTCACAGCGATACCGCTGTCCTTGTTTATGACGGCGATCGTTTTTGCCGTTTTCGGATTGTCGATCAACACCATGACCCTCGGCGGGATCGCCGTAGCGATGGGCGAACTGGTCGATGATGCAATCGTCGATGTTGAGAATATCTTTAGACGGCTGAAGGAGAACCGAATTGCAGGTAATCCCGTCAATCCATTGCTGGTTGTCTTCCGGGCGAGTGCGGAAGTACGGAGATCGATTGTTTTCAGCACGATGATTGTGATCCTCGTCTTCCTCCCGCTATTCGCACTTTCAGGGATGGAAGGAAAGCTCTTCGCTCCGTTGGGAGTCGCTTACATCGTCTCCATTCTCTCGTCGTTGATCGTTTCCCTCACGGTAACCCCAGTGCTGTCCTACTGGCTGCTTGGAGGAAGCAAGTCCAAGGGGCACGAGACCGATGGGATTGTCTTGCGGGGACTGAAGTTGCTGGGACAGCGAATCATTCGATTCAGCCTAGCGATGCCCTACCTAAATCTATCCGTAACACTTCTGCTTGTTGCCATTGCTGCGATATTTCTTTCAAGGCTCGAGCGAGACTTCCTTCCACCGTTCAACGAAGGGACCATACAGCTCAATGTGGTTCTTCCGCCAGGTACTTCGTTGTCGGCCTCCAACGAGATTAGCAGAACAGTTGAAAACTCGCTGAAGGAGATTGATGACGTTCAGCGCTTTGTTCGACGAACCGGACGTGCTGAGTTAGACGAGCATGCAGAAGGCGTAAACATGAGCGAATTTCTGATCGAACTTGATCCGAAATCGCCCCGCTCACGTGAGCAACAGCTAGACGAGATTCGCGTTGCTATGGAAAACATTCCTGGTATCGTTACTGCCGTCGAACAGCCCATCGCTCACTTGATTTCTCACATGCTATCTGGTGTTAAGGCGCAGGTCGGTATCAAAGTCTACGGTGATGATCTCGATCTTCTTCGTCAAAAGGCTGAAGCAATAAAGTCCAAGATGCAGGGTGTCGCCGGCGTAACGGACTTACTGATCGAGCCGCAGGTGATTATCCCGCAGCTTCGAATCGAGCTCAATCGAGCCGCCCTAACTCAATATGGGTTGAACGCCAGTGATGTGAATGACTACGTTCAAACGGCCATGAATGGTGCGATTGTGTCTGAGGTGTTGGATGGCATGCGGACCTTCGATTTGGTGGTACGCATGAAAGATGAGTACCGTGAAGATATAGCAGGTTTGAAGCGGCTCGCGATTCATTTGCCTGGTGGTGGTACCGTGCCACTGGGAACTGTCGCTAACATCTATGAGTCTGGTGGTCCCAATACAGTGAATCGCGAGAACGTTCGACGGCGCGTAGTCATTCAATGCAACGTGAAAGACCGTGGGGTTGTCGATGTCGTCAAGGACATCCAAAAAGCAATTGAGCCAGTCGTTGCTTCGCTGCCACCCGGATATTACCCCACGTACGAAGGCCAATTCCAAAGCCAGCAGTCAGCCAGTCAGATGATCGCAATTTTGTTTGCCGTTGCGTTGTTGGGGGTGTTTCTGGTTTTGTACACACTGTTTCGATCCATCAATCTTGCGCTCCAGGTGATGGCGGCCTTACCGATGGCGTTTATAGGATCGGTCGCTGCGTTGGTTTGGACTGGTCAGACTGTAACGATCGCGGCGATGGTCGGTTTCATTTCTCTTGCTGGTATCGCTTCGCGAAACGGCGTATTGCTCCTTCAGCATTACTTGCATCTTGTGGAATACGAAGGTGAGAGTTTTACGAAGGAGATGATTGTTCGAGCTGGCATCGAACGATTGGCTCCGGTGTTGATGACAGCGCTTACCGCTGGAATTGCTTTGGTTCCGCTCGTACTTGCCGCGGGCGAGCCTGGTAAAGAAATCCTCTACCCCGTGGCCACGGTCATTCTGGGCGGAGTGATTAGCTCAACGATGTTGGACTTCTTTGTTCATCCGGCATTGTTTTGGTTGTTTGGACTGCGTTCAGCTGAACGCGTCGTCCACAGTTCGAAGGAACGAATCGAATTGAATGAAGAGTCTGAGGCGAAGGTAAGCCTCCAATCCCATTGAGTGTTTCAATTGGGAGTTTTGTTAGCCTCGTAAAGGATTGAAAGAATGAAGATTCGAATTGCCAAATTCTCGCTAGGTCTGGTTTCGCTCTTAGCGGTTGGAATGAACACCGGGTCGGTGTCGGCCCAAGTTCAGGCTCAGACAGCGAGCCGCTCCCAGAAAGCGCAGCCAGCTCATTCACACGAAGGTCATGATCACGACCACGATCATGGCAAAGAGACCATCGCGTTTCAATTGGCTCAATGGAAAACGATGCACTTTGATGATGCTGCAAAAGCGAAGCAACATGCGGATATGGTTAAGAAGCTGGGCTGTGAGGTAAAGCAAGGACAACACGCAGGCCACATCGATCTGACCTATCGTTGCACTGAATGGAAATCGATGTCTGTTGATACTCACGCCTTGGCCGAACAGTGGAGTGGATGGCTGAAAGGCTCCGGATTCGATGTGTCCCATGCACACCCCGACGCCAGCTATGCCGAAGGCAAGGAAGTCGTCGAATTTCGATTGGTGAATTGGAAGTCGTTTCACGGCAAGGGGACGGCCGAAGAAAAGCAGTTCATCGATTTACTCGGCAAAATGGGTTGCGAAGTCGTTGTCTCCGATCACGCCGGACACTCTGACGTTAAGTTCCGGGCTCCAACTTGGCGAGATGTTCACGTTGCCGAACACGCTGCAGCGGATGAACTCAGCGCATGGCTAAAGAAGAACGGCTTCGAAGTAGCTCCCCACAAGCACTAATCTATTTGCTACCCAATTTCACAAAGGAAACCTCTATGTTGAGTCAACAGTATCTTGTCGCCGCTTTGGTCGGTCTTTGCGGCGTTCTAGGCTGCAATCAAAGCGACTCAGGCGCAAAACCTGAGTCGAATTCAAGTTTATCCATGGACATGCCACCGCCGGCCACGGTTGAGGTGCATTCTCATCCGACTGAAGGTCCCCACCATGGCACTTTGATAGAACTAGGGAAAGAAGAATACCACGCGGAGCTTGTACATGATGATAAAACGGTGACGATTTACATCCTCGACAGCGCCGCTAAGGCGGCTGTGCCGATCGACGCGCAGGAGTTGGTAATCAATCTCGTTCACGCTGGTAAGCCTGAGCAGTTCAAACTAGCGGCTAGCCCCGATGCTGGTGACCCATCCGGCAAGTCCTCTCGATTTTCATTGCAAGATGCTGAATTGATTGTAGAACTCGAGCATGATCATGCGGCCGCAAAACTCAGCGTTTTGATAGGTGGCAAATCCTATCGTGGCGATATAAAGCACAACCATGAAGGACACGATCACGCACATTAGTATGTCCCAATGCTATGGGATTCAGTCGAACGACCGTCATTGCGCGGTCGTTACTGAGGCTGTTTCCACTTTCTGACTGTTGCTTCCGCGTTTGGATTGAAAGATGTAGTGGAAAAGCTCAAGGTTGAGTATCGCTTGCTATTTGGTAGAAGCGTACATTCGAAGGATGCGTGTGTCCTTCGCTTAATTTCGATGTTGCAAACAAAAAAGCGGTATCGAATCGGCACATCTCGTCGTGTCAGAGACCGGAGAATCTGAGTCGGTTTGTATTATTGTTTCAACCGCTGAGTGAGAAGTCAAAGAAGCCGCCAATTCGGTGCAAACTTCGGCTCCCTTGACGAATCAACTACTTACCGTTTTACAGGCAGATACATGAATGGAATTATGGAGCAATAACTGGATACGGTGGCATGCCTGGGTAGTAATGACCTGGATGGCCTTCGGGCAGGTTATCGGGATAGTGATAACCTGGTGGCAGGTGATAGGGATGATCTGGTGGGAGCCGCGGCCAGACGATGTTAGGTAGTGGGGGTGGCGCTTCGATAACCACAGGTTCATCCGGTGGAGGCGGCCAAGGCCAATCCTCGGGCCACCATGGTGGACGCGGACCTGGATCTTCGCTTGACGAACTTTCATCGTCGCCTCCAGAGCTCTCCGGTGGAATATATGGTGGTTGTTCAGACGGCGGATCGAAGGGTGGAATGAACGGATACGGCAAACGAGGTAGTTGGGGTTTGAACTTATCAATCATTGCAAGTTACTCCTTTGCAAGGGACTGGGATGACGAAACGCGACGCGCCGACTAGGACACAACGCGCACTGGGGAATCGACTTGGTTTCGAGGAATGAGCGAAGCTCGTCGTCACTCGTGGTTGGCGGGCAAGCTTCGTAAGCACGGAACAAATCCCACTCCGAAATGGATTCGAGGCGGGCTTTTGTCTCTAACTGTGGCCAATATGCGAGTGCGGGACATTTTGCGAGGCAGCCATTCACTAGCTGGGTACAAGATCGCTGCATACAAACGCGATATGCGGCGTCTGGCTTGGAATTGAACGGCATCGGCTTGCCATCGATGATGTCGTATTGCCGCATCCAGCCCTTGTGCGACTTGCGAATGTTGATGCGAAGCTTGGGATACCGCTTACGCCAATTCCACACTAGCGTTTTCACTTCACGGAAGTGTTGGATGTAGTCTTGATGTGTTCCATGCTGGCTGATTTCAAGTTGGCACTCTGTGTCAACGAGGACCTGCGGCAACTCAGGGAAGCGGTGCAGAAAGAATCCATTGGTGACCAGCATCAGTTCACTGTCGTACCAGTATTGTCGCGCGAGTTGAATGTGCTCCAAGATCGCAGGGTTGAGCAACGGCTCACCGCCGAGCAATGCGAATCGCGTCGGCTTAAGTCGTTGAGACCATTGCAAGTATTCGGACTCAGCGTTGGCGAGCGTTGGCAACTTGCCTACCAAGTGAAAATTGCTGTAGTGGCTGCACTGCTGGCAGGACAAATTGCAACCATGAGCAACGTGGTACTCAAGTGCGGGCAAGCTGAAGCGTTGCATCATCACCCTCCTTGATCCGAAGTTTGAATCGACGAGCATTCACACCAAGTCTGATGAGAAATCGAGTAAGCACCAAGTGAGATGAAAACGTTTCGTCCAAGCTGGTCAGTCTCTCGTCATAAACCGTCAGCTCATCGGACCACGTTCCTGAAACGAGCAGCTTCGGATAAACAGACAGAAGATTCGCTGCGAGATCTGGTCGGAAGATTGAGCCAATGTCGTAGCTCGCTGGCGGATCGTCTTTCCACTCGTTTATCAGTTCGATCGATTGACGGTTGTCAGGAAATGGCAACTCGGGTGGATTGCTTCGTTGCCAGCGACAGCGATCCAGATGCGGCTTGCTGGGGCCAATGAAGTGGTAGACAAAGGGCTGCATCACTGGATTGGTTGCCCACTCAGGCGTCTGCAACATACTGACGTTGAAGTCAGGCGGCAGAAATGAGATCGACTCAGGGTGATCGTTCCACAGTTGATTGATGATCAGCGATTCGTCGGTTGCTTGATCGTTGGCTCCAAAGGTAACGATTAAGTACTGAATGATTCGCTCGAACATCCGAGCGAACGACTCGGTGTCGTACAAATACAATCCACCGTTTGGATGCATCCAGGTCGGCGCGGGATTGAGTCGACAACGTTTGGCCCAAATCTCGTGCGCTGTCTTTTGCCACCCGCCGTTGTCGATTCGGTTCTGGGCGCACTGGCGTTCGGCGACCATTGCGAACTGGCCCGGTTGAGCCAACTCGAAAGGTGATGGGCAGTCGCTGCGAATAACCATGTCGTTGTCGATTTGCAGCACATGCGACGGACCGAACCGCTTTTCAACATCACCGCAGACGAACATCTTTTGCCAAAACGGATGGCATGGTTGCAGAGGACGTCGAATCCAATGCAGCTCGACGTTCCATATCTCGGCAGCAGCCTCGACACTCTCTCGTACCGTAGGCACCGCACGGCGCGGCGGTAAATCCAGAATTGCGATGACTCGTTTCATTTCCAAAGTACCTTCCTTAATCCGTGTTTACGAAGTGCAGCTCTTAAGAACACTGGTCGATGTCGCTTGTAGGCCGGCGGATCGACGTGGATGTGCGGGAATACATGGTCCATCGCCACGCCAACCCTGACGCCGGCAATCTTGGCTCGCCAGAAAAAGTCCCAGTGCTCATCGACCTTGAGTTCTTCATCCCAACGGATCGCCTGCAGGATGTCGCGATGTGCTACGAAGCAGTTACAAACGAA
>JAFLCP010000226.1 GCA_017303505.1 Planctomycetota bacterium
GATTGCGATCGCACAAGACCCACCACCTTTCAAGGACACGCCTGAGATTACCTCGCCTGATCAGCCCATCACCACTCCAACACCTACCACTCAACCACCAGAAAGCAGTGACGATAAACCACCTTTTCCGGACAATGGCAATCCCGATATCGAAGAAAAAAATCCGAATGATGTCCCTCCCTTTCCAGAACCTACCCCTTCTCCTCCGAGCCGAACCAACAATTCAACCTCTCCCTATCCAGGCTTTCCTTCACGCCTCTCCACTGTTGAACTGGAAGTCATTGAAGTAAAACGGTTGGCCGAAGAGGAACTGAACCGACTCAAATTGCGTGGGCAGTACGCTACGACGCTGGTTTCAAGTAGGCTTTCGCAAACACGGCAAGCCAACATCGGCATATTGCGTGAGTCGGTGGCAATATCGAAGAACCTGGTTGTCGGTAGACGCCTCTCCTTGGGCGCCTTTACTCAGATTCAACGCGAGTGCATCAACGAAGAGTTAGCGCTGGCTCAATCCAGTTCGATGAGAACTTCCATTCTGAATAAAGCCATTGATGCTTGCCGTTTCATTGAAGAAAAAGTCCAGGCGATGGCAGGTCCAAATTCTGTAATGGCCGCTCCACTTTTTAATCCGTCAGACCTCGAACTAGTCACCGTTCAACGGGAACATTGGGAACAATTACTAACGCAGGGATCGTCCTCTACAACCACCTGGAGCAGCCAACCGACGTCCAGTGTTATCGTGACATCACCCTCGAACACCATTTATTGCCGCCCGACTCGACGTCGCAGATAAACACCCAAAAGAAGTAGATTCACTGGCAAATTTTGGCCAAAATCGCATAAATCGCCGTGGATTTCTGCGGCGATTTGTCGGTACGGACTAAGTCGCCATACGAAATCATTCTTTTGCAGGTCGATTTATGCCCCGTTTGCTTTCCGATCTTTCACATTCCAATCGCCCGCTTTCAGAGCGCCCGCTAGCCACAGCCGTTTTTCGGTGGGTTGGGATCGCGATTCTCATGGCCAGCAGTTTTCCCATTCCTACAGCGTTCGGGCAACGCGACAATGGTGCCTCCGGCGAGGACAGAAATTCCACGAGCCCCTCTGCTTCGCTGGAGGCATCTGAAAAGGCCCGCTTCGAGGGAGCCGCCCGTTATTCGCACCAGGCCAAAGGTTCAGCCGTTCTGGTAATGCGAAAAGGCGAAATCATTTTCGAATCGTATGCCGATGGCTGGGATGCAAATCGCGAGCATTTGCTTGCCAGTGGCACGAAGAGTTTCTCGGGTGTGATGGCTGCCTGCGCGGCGCAAGATGGGCTGCTCGATTTGGATGAACTTGTTAGTGAAACACTCACCGAATGGAAAGACGATCCACGAAAATCGAAAATCACCATTCGACAGTTGCTGAGCCTTTCTAGCGGAATCGAGGGTGGAAACAACATGACCATGCCTGCCTATCAGCGAGCCGTTGGCATGGCGAATGCGGTTGCCGAACCAGGGAAAAAGTTCTCGTATGGCCCTATTCCCTATCAGTGCTTTGGCGAGTTAATGAAACGCAAATTGGCCAAGAAGAACGAGACCGTCGAAAGCTATATGCGGCGGCGTATCACCGATCCGATCGGCATGGAGATTGCAACCTGGAGAAAGGGACTCGATGGCAATATCAACCTTCCCGCTGGCTTGTTCCTAACGCCGCGCGAATGGGCAAAATTCGGTGAACTGATTCGCCTCGAAGGAAAATGGGGAGATAAGCAGATCGTTGAAAAAAAGTTCTTGGATGAATGTTTTAAGCCTGCCCCGGCAAGTCCAGCATACGGTATGACTTGGTGGCTTTTGGGGGGAGGGGCGGCAGAGAGCTCTTTCGCGGATTCCGAAGGACCGCGTGGTCGCATCACCGCTCGTATCGCCCAGCAACTTAAAGCTCGCCGTCAGGAACTGATTCCGGCAGATACGGTGGCCGCTTTGGGTAAAGGCAAAAACTGCTGCTACGTCATCCGCTCACTAGACCTTGTCATCATCCGTATGGGTTCTAGTGAAGCAGGCGAATTTAACGACCTAACCTTCTTGTCCAAACTGTTGGGTACCGATAAGTCCGCTCCTCTTTCACGATAACCGGTGGAAATCCTCTCCCATTGCGTCGATAATGTTGGTGAATGTCTTTTTTGCCTCAAGGATTTTGCCGAATGTCTGTTCGAAAACTCGCGTTGTTTTTTACGATCTGCAGCCTGATCGCCATCATCTCCATTCCCGTCGCCCGTCGAGTCGCCGGACAAGGTCCCGTAGAAAAACGATTCGAGCAATTAGATGTCAATAAAGATGGGAAGGTGACCAAAGATGAGCTGCCTCAAGCCGAGATCTTTGCACACTTCGATACCAACAAAGATGGCGTGATTACTCGGGCTGAAGCCACACGAGCCGTTATCTCAACCGCTGTCCGGAATTGGTTTCGTGGAGAGCAACAAAGTGCATCATCCAGCAGTGCTGAAACAGAAGTCCCGCCACCATTAGTCCCCATACGCCAGGGCCCAGTTCCGCTCAAACCTAGCGAGTATGGAATTGGAATGAAGTTGGCGAACATTACCTTTCAAGATCTTGCCGAGAGCGAATATCAACTCCAACAGTGGAACAAACAACCCGCTGTTGTTTTTGTATGGACAAGCACAACCTGTCCGATTTCTAAAAAGTACATTCCAACCTTGATCGACTTGATCAAGGATTCGCCCGACAATGTTGTGTGGGTCTTGGTCAACCCGGTAGCGACAGACAAGCAAGATGAGATGAAAGAGGTCATTGCGCAGTTCGACAGAAAAATCATCTATGTGCACGATAAAGAGGGGACTCTGTCGACACATTTTGGAGCGAACACAACGACCGACAGTTTCATTTTGTCGGCCAATCAAACCATTGCCTACCACGGTGCCATCGATGATCAATATGGATTTGGATATTCGATTGATGAACCGCGCAATCGCTATCTCGCCGATGCGTTAAAAGCTGTTTTGTCCAATGAAACACCCTATGTGTCGGCCACAACCGCGCCAGGCTGCACGTTGGAGAAAACTGAAAAGAGTCCGTCGACTGATAATATCACCTATCACAATCGAATCTCGCGCATCGTGAATCGTCATTGTGTTGAATGTCATCGCGATGGTGGCGTTGGCCCCTTCAAATTAGATACTTATGAAGATGTGGTGGCACACGCTGGTATGATTGCGCAAGTGGTCGATCAAGGTACCATGCCTCCGTGGTTTGCGGCGAAATCGACGGATACGGAAAAAACGCATAAGCTACATTCGCCATGGGCCAACGACCGCTCGATGGGTGAGACCGAGAAGTCAGAGCTCTTGAAATGGCTGGCGAGCGACAAGCCCCTTGGCGATGCAACAGACGGTGTTGAAGCGGTACAACGGGTGGATGATTGGGCAATTGGCACACCCGATCAAGTTTTTGAATTTGCCGAGCCCGTCGCGATCAAAGCCAAAGGCACAATGCCCTATCAAAATGTGATCGTGGAAACAAATCTAACGGAAGAAAAGTGGGTTCAAGCGATTGAAATTCGTCCTAGCAACCCAGCGGTCGTGCATCATGTTCTCGTTTTCGCGTTAGATAGCGGTGATCCTGAAAATGGAACTGGCAACGATGCAGCCGATGAGAGAAGTGGTTATTGGGCCATCTACGTGCCAGGGAACAATCATGTGGTCTATCGGCCCGATTTTGCTCGTCGCTTGCCCAAAGGTGCCAAACTCCGTTTTCAAATGCACTATACACCAAACGGCAAAGCGACTTCGGACCAAACCAAAATCGGTTTGATTTACGCTAAAGAGCCCCCCAAACATGAAGTGAAAGTAGTTGGAATTGTCGATCCACGTTTGAACATTCCGCCAGGAGCTCCCAATCATCGAGCAGAGGCAACCCTAACCGTACCTGCCGAAGCCAAAGTACTGGGCTATCTACCGCATATGCATTTGCGGGGTAAAGCTTGTCGTTATGAAATCACGCGAGCCGATGGCACAGTGGGAACCTTATTGGACGTTCCACGTTATGACTTTAACTGGCAACTCCTTTACAACTATTACGAACCTTTATCTGTTTCGCCCGGTGACAAGATCAAGTTCATTGCCTGGTATGACAACAGCCCTAATAACCCAGCCAATCCCGATCCATCCAAGACGGTTCGTTGGGGAGCTCAAACCGAAGATGAAATGCATCTCGGTTACGTTGAGTATTATCTGCCGAACGAGCAACCGGGTAGTTCTCAATCGCTCCGGACGCGCTTGCTCCCCAATGTTGGAAACGGCGCGAATGTAGAAGCGATATTCAAACGCTTGGACAAAGACAACAATGGTAAAGTTGTGGAAAGCGAGATTCCCGAAGCTCAGCGAGCGCGAATCATGAGGCTCGATTCGAATGGTGATGGAGCGATCACCTTGGAAGAAGCCAAACGTTTTGGGCGGTAAGCAGTTTTGGCGTTCGCCTACGAACGGTAATGCGATGAAGATTCTGTTTCTACATGGATGGCATAGTGTTCCAGGGGGTGTTAAACCCAGCTATCTCAAGAGCCATGGGCTCGAGGTCATTAACCCTAAGCTCGACGACGATGACTTTGCTGCAGCCATTCAGACGGCGCAAGCTGCGTATGATTTACATCAACCCGATGTAGTGGTCGGCAGTTCGCGCGGAGGTGCTGTGGCAATGAATATCGACTCCCGTCATTCCAAATTGATACTTCTCTGTCCGGCATGGAAGCGTTGGGGTACGGCCAAATCAACCAAAGCGGGTACCATCATTTTGCACAGCCCAGCCGATGAAGTAATCCCTTTTGAGAACTCGGTGGAACTCGCGCAAATCTCTCAATCTTCTTTGATCGAAGTAGGCGTGGACCATCGCTTAGCCGATCCAGAATCACTGTCTGTTCTGTTATGGGCCTGTCAGATCGCGGCCTCGGGTGCTGAAGTTCCTTCGCTCGACGAGGATCTGGTTCAGAATACTCGTCCTCGAGCAAATATTGGCGAAGAAGCTACCTACATTTGCGATGCGTGCGGTGAAGAAATTGTTGTCCCACTCGACTTAACAGAAGGCTCGCAACAAAGCTATGTTGAAGATTGCCCCGTTTGTTGTCGGGCAAACATTATCCATGTGCACGTCGATCAAGAGGGGAACGCGATTGTTTATGCAGAACCTGAGCAAGACAATTGAGCACTCACGGTTCCTAGCATCATAACCGTAGAGACTATAAGGCTTAGTCCCTTCCTTTTCCTTGCCGAGTCGCATTTTGGATGTGAGTGTTATGTGGCATGTCTTGCACGCAACGCCTTGTCAGCACCAAGATGGGTCGCGTGCACAATAACCACACAAACGGGGGCTTGCATTGACGACCTAGTTATTGTCTCTTTATTGCTGCCAACATACCTCTCCATTGGCGGCAAAACATGAATCACAAACCCGATTTACCCGAAAAGCTGGGGCGTTCGCTGAACGAACTCGATATCGACTTCAGTAGCTTCACCTTGGTCGGCTGGTTGATAAGCCTTATTGCCTTATTGATTGGTGGAGCTGTCGCCGGATTCGCTGGATGGTTGTTAAGTCGTCGCAATGGGATCAATGCGGCCGCAGGCATGACTTTCTGTTTCACCTTACTCATTGTCACTACCATCACTTTTTTGGGACTTCGTCAAGTTGCGACGAGCTGCGGCCTCTCCATCACGCGCCCCAAAAAATGATCTTAAACCGTTAAAGCTCATGATTCGACTTGCCATCGCTGAAGAATACCCGACCGTCATTGAAATCTGGGAACGAAGCGTTCGCGCTTCACATCACTTCCTTTCCGAACAAGATATAAAATCGCTACGTGAGTTAATTCAAGGAGGCGTGTTAGACCAACTTGAACTTTGGGTGGTTACGTCGGATGCCAATGTCATCATGGCATTTATGGGGCTCTCGGCAAACTCTGTCGAAGCGTTGTTTGTTGATCCACCTTATTTTCGCGCTGGGCTCGGAACCATACTGTTATCCCATGCTGAAACGCTGAAGGGCGAACTCCGCGTCGACGTGAATGAGCAGAATCCATCCGCCGTGCAGTTTTATCTATCTCACGGTTTTGAAATGCTGGGCCGGTCCGAAAAAGATGGCTTTGGCCAACCGTTCCCTCTTTTGCATCTTGCAAAACGCCAACATCACTAAAAATTAGTTCTGAAATCCTAAGGAATTCTGACATGTCCGAGTTCGATGAAACGAATCACGAAGAGATGGGCCTGAAATGGTACGATGAGAAGACTGCGCAAATGGAAGAGATGCTGGGCAAATCACATGACACCGTCATGCACTCCCTCTTTCCCTATGCTTTGGGTGGCGCATTGGATTTGTACTATTATCCAAATGGAATACCGGGTACGGGCATCGCAACCAAGGAACTTTCGGAATTACCGGGCGAAGGTTCGAGCAATGAATGGTACCAAAACTATGAACTGGTCATGTTCACCAAATTGCCACTCGATTTAGAGCAAGCAAACAATGAGAATCATCCCTTTGGAAAAATACATCGACGGATGAACGGCATCCTAAACTGTATGGCTCGGTATAGCGCTGAGGCGACCCTCAACCCCGGCGAAACGTGTGAATTCCCAGAGGAAATGGAAGAACTCGGCGGAGGCTGTTTGATTTTTGATGCCTACCGAGATCGTGAAGACGAAACCGACTTTGGTCTGCTCGTGCTGATCGAAGTTTATCGTGAAGAAATGGAATTGGCCCGCAAACTTGGCAGTCAAGTTCTCCTCGATTTGTTAAAATCCAAAGGGCATTATCCTTATTCGGACCTGGATCGGGCCCCCGTTGTAGAAAACGTATCTTGAGTTGCATCGTTGCGGTCTTTGGATACGAAGCCATTCCTTTAGCCAGCCAGACTGGCATTCCTAAATGGTCACTGAAGCGAATCCATTTCAGCCCCCTGCGATAGAAAATGCACGGATCGGAAAGCGAACCAGCACGGGTTGGCTGCAAAATACCTTACTGATCGTGTGGCCATTTATTTTCGGCGCCAACATGATTATCCCGTTGCTTGTGGGCTGGGAAATGATCGCCGAAGTTGGTGCGATTGGTGCTGGACTCGCTTCGTTGCTACTGCTTCTCCTCGGCTGGGTTCTATTTTATGTGTGGCCAGCCTTCGCCACTCGAATGTCCATTGGAGCAATATTTACAGCGATTCTGCAAGTCTTTCCCATTGTCCACTTTATCTTTGGCCTCATCGCGTTTGGGATCACCGTCGAACTAGGACAGGCGATCGACATCTCCGATGATTCGGGACCAGGCATCACCACAGAGTTAGGTGGATTTCTTATCACCAGCCTCATGGGCTTGATGCTCTTACTTTTGTCGCTTGGATTTGGCGTCCTAATTTTGTTTGTGGTGAATTGGCGAAAACCACTTGCCGGGAACGAATCTTCTCAAGGTCCGGAACGCCACTAATTATTGCGAAAGGCGCAACCAATGATCAAGATTGAAGCTAAGGTTCAGTGGAATAGAGATGGGGCGGTATTCACCGACAATCGTTACTCTCGTGGACATCAATGGTCGTTCGATGGTGGGCAGAACATCCGAGCCTCATCGTCGCCGCATGTTGTCCCGATTCCGCTTTCGGATGCCGCCGCTGTTGATCCAGAAGAAGCTTTCGTTGCGTCCATCTCTAGCTGCCACATGCTCTGGTTCTTGTCCTTTGCCGCCAAAGAGAAATGGGTGGTCGATCAATATGTAGATCAGCCCATAGGCACGATGGAGAAGAATGAAGAAGGAAAAATGGTTGTCTCTAAAGTGCAACTCAACCCCAAGATCAACTGGAGTGGTGAAAGGGTTCCGGAAGTATCCGACGTAGCCAGACTTCATGAGCTTTCACACGAGCATTGTTTTATTGCCAATTCTGTTCGGACGAAAATCACCATCGCGCATTGATAGTGATCAGCGCGCAGAACTCTTCTACTGTATTTCGCGATGTCTAGTAACTCATGGTCATCTTACTTTTTCTTTAAGCTGAACCAATCCGAGCCTTGCAATGACATGCAGGCTGTTTCGCGTTTGAGTACTGACACAAAAACCCTTCTCTCTGGGGATTTTTTCAAATCTTAGCCATGACTAAAACTCAATTAAGTTGATCTTTTCGTGAAAACCGCCGATTCTGAATCGAATCGATACGCATTAAGCGTTAGTATGGGCCGAGCAACCTTTCGTCGCGGTGGCTAAACTTCGTCACCCGATACATTTCCATTGCTGCGTACGTTCTACAGGAATTCGTTCCGTGCCAATTACGCTTAATGACTTAACGATCAGTCCCAGTGAAGTCGACCTCTCCACTCTTCTTGCAGATTGGGAATGGGCGATGGGCGAATCGATGACTCCCGTGTTAATTACGGCGATGGGAGATGTATTTGCGCAAGGTGAAACACGTAGAATCTTCTTCATCGATACATCCACTGGGCAAATTGAAAAGGTGGCTGAGAACGGCGATGAATTTCAAAATCTGTTGCGTAACGCAAATTTTGTTACCTCCAAAATGTATCCCGCACTCGTATTGAAATACCGCAAAGCGGGGATCGAGTTGGGACCGGGTGAAGTGTATAGCTACTCACACCCTCTTGCACTTGGTGGAGACGACTCGGTGGATAATATTGCCGCCGTCGACGTCGTTGTTCACGTCAGTATCAGTGGGCAGATCCATCGACAAATTAAAGACCTGCCTGAAGGCACAGATATCAGCGAAGTTCGTTTTGAATGAGCATTCCTGACATGGTTGCCGTACACGGCCAGCGCACAATTAAGTTATTGCCCACAAAGGACTTGCTCAAGTATGTCCGTATTGTAGGCAGCCATTTCCATTCGTCCCACAATACTTTCGCCCTTTTTCTGACCTCGTTTCAGCATCGAA
>JAFLCP010000227.1 GCA_017303505.1 Planctomycetota bacterium
AAGCCCAGAATACCACGGTCGCCCAAATGAAAATGTTCCTGACCCGAATGGGGGAGGGCTCGAAGATTGTGGTGTCCGGTGACGTGTCGCAAGTGGATTTGCCGTCAGGAGTTACGAGCGGTTTGAAGGATGCCCTTCACCGTTTAGCGGGAATCCAAGGAATTGGTTTTGTACAGCTAGGAGAGGGTGATATTGTCCGCCATAAATTGGTACAACAGATTGTGCGGGCATATGATCCTGGGCCGAGAAGTGGTCCAGTTGGCCGGTAACGGCGCCCCTTCGCTGTCGAATTTAGGAGTCAATCCAAGGCAAGCCAATGTCCAATTCTAGCTCGAGTGTTCGAACTCGCAGTGAACGGGTTGCCGCATTAAGTTCAGAGCAGCCTCGCTGGCGTCGTTGGTTGGATGTAGTCATCACGACTCCATCGCTACTCAGATTCGCCATCGCACTCGGTGTGGCGATTGTGTTGGCATTTATCATCCAAGGATGGAACCCACCTTTTGCTTATCGTACGGGCTACATCCCACCTAGAGCGATCATTGCGCGGGTTCGGTTTGAAGTCGTCGATTCAGTAAAAACACAAGCCAATGTCACGCAGAAGACGCAAGAGATTCTGAACTTTTATGAGAACCGACCGCAACCTTTAACGCAGCTTCGAGCTGCTTTAAAGGATGCGGTTTTTGCATTGATGGAAGGTACCACGGCCAGCGATGAAGAGGTCGATTTGGCGAGTCTCAATAGCAAAGCGTTGACCACTCTGGGAGTATTCACCAACCCGAACATCGGAGAGAAGATCGATCCTAAAGAATCGTTGCAAGCGATTCGCGAAATGTTGATCGAGGACAAGCAACTCGATAAGTTCGATCAAACGATGCGAGCCGTTTTTCAACCACTTGAAGAAAATGGGCTCTTGGATCTGTTGTCGCATGATTTAGCGCAAGGCAACCAAGAGAAGATCAAGGTTTATGTCGGCGACAAGGTCGATGAAGCCAAGGTTGTTGAAGTGGCCAGCGTTCGAATTCCTGAAGTCAAGAAGACACTCCTTAGCAATCTGCAAAATGAGATCAAGCGAACGTTTCCGGCGTCGAAGTCCGACGTCGTTGGTAAAATGGTTTTCAACTTCGTATCGGAAACGGGACTGCCTGTAACGCTGAGATACGACAGTAATCTCAGTGAGGCGATTCGCAAAAAGATTTTGGAAGAGCTCCCGCCTATCACTACGCCTTATTTGCCGGGCGAAAGTGTCCTAGCTGCAGGTGGCAAGCCGCTGGGGCTTAACGAACTGCAAGTGTTGCGTGCCGAACACACTGCGTGGATCAACCAGTTGCCATTGAGCGAAGAGTTGATCCGCTTGGTTGCGTTTTTTGGCATGATCGCCGCGATGTATTTGCTGGTCGGGCTTTACATTTACTTCCAGTATGATTCTAGCTTGATTCGCGATACCGGGCGTTTCGTACGTTTGATGATGTTGGTGTTCGTGGTTTGTTGGGGATGTTGGTTCGCTGCCAATGATGTATGGCGAGCTGAAGTCATTCCGATCGTGATTTGTGCGATCACAGCGACGATTGCCTATGGTCGTCCGTTGGCGTTGGTTTTGCTGACGACCATGATTATTACAATCACACTTTCTCTAGGCCTTGGTCTCGATTCGTTAGTAGTGTTAGGGGCTGCGGCTTGTTCGGCGATCTTGTTCTTGGGGCGAATTCGCAGTCGAACGCGACTTATCTATGTTGGTCTTGGCTCAGCTCTCATTACCTCCACCACCTTGATTGGCGTTGGTGTTATGGTGGGACAAACCGTGGATATGGTTCCTACGTTGGGCACTAATTCGATTACCGGTTCTATGATTCTCGGCTTGTTAACGCAATTGGTATCAGAGGCTGGCCGAACGGGGATCTATGTTGTAACCGCATGTCTTTTGATGACGGGGTTGTTGCCGATTGTCGAGCGATTATTTGGAGTGCAAACCGATTTGAGTTTGTTGGAGTTGGGTGATACGGCCCATCCGTTATTGCGACAGTTGGCTCAACGTGCTCCGGGTACATTCAATCATTCGATTAACGTCGCTGCGATTGCCGAGCCTGCGGCAGAAGCCATCGGTGGTAATGGGTTGTTGACTCGAGTGGGGGCCTATTTCCACGATATCGGCAAAATGTTCAAGCCGACGTACTTCGTGGAAAATCAAAGTGGTGGCAATCGACATGATTCATTGCAGCCAGCGATGAGTACATTGGTGATTATTGCTCACGTAAAAGATGGAGCTGACTTGGCGCGTCAGTACCGTTTGCCGCAATCGCTTATCGATTTTATTGAACAGCATCATGGTACGACCTTAGTGGAGTACTTTTTCCGGCAAGCGACCAAGAAGTCCGAGGAAGATCCGAATGGCGAAGAGGTATCGGAGCATGGTTTCCGATATCCGGGACCAAAGCCTCAATCGCTCGAAGCGGCTGTCTTGATGTTGGCCGATGCTGTGGAAAGTGCTTCCCGAACCTTGGTAGAGCCAACCTCTGCACGTTTGCAAAACTTGGTCAATGATATTGCTACCAAGCGCCTTCTCGATGGACAGTTCGAGGAGTGCGGCATGACGCTGAGTCAGCTCGGTTTGGTGAAGCAGAGTTTGGTTAAGAGTTTGACCGCAATTTACCACGGTCGATTGAAATATCCTGGTCAACAGACAGCGTAAAGACGCCATGCTAGAAATCGATATCCAGGATAGGCAATCTGCACTCGCTATTGATGAAACGCGATTAGCCGAGGCGATTCGAAAAGTGGCCTTGGATCATGGCTTTCAGGTTGGCGAAGTGGGGATCGTGATCGTTGATGACCCGACCATTCATCAAATTAATCGCGATCATCTGCAGCACGATTACCCAACAGACGTCATCAGCTTTGTTTTCACGGCTGAGGATGGCGAATTAGAGGGGGAAATCATCGTCAGTACGGACACGGCTATGCGGGAAGCGAGTGCCGGTGGCTGGTCCCCGCAGGATGAACTGTTGTTGTATGTCATTCATGGCATGCTGCATTTAGTGGGCATGGATGATATTGAACCACATCTTCGCAAGCAGATGCGAGCAGCGGAAGCCAAGTATCTTGCGTACTTTCATTTGACTCCCCAGCAGATTGATTTGATGGCAGCTGATCGAGATGAAGTTGTCTGATTCCAGCCCGTAATAGTTGGGGCGTTTCTCGCCGACGAATTAACCTGCAAGAAGGTGTGCGGTTCCATTCTAAGTGCAACAGTTTCGCAATAGCGAGCGATTCTGTAGGAGTCGTAACGATCATCGGGTGTGTGGTTAGCTCGATGGTGAATTGTCTGTAATGTCGGGTTTGGGTGCGGCCAAAAAAGTCAATTCGGACGAGGCTTTCCTATTTTTGCATCTTTCGTGGATGGATAGGAACAAAGGTTCACATTCGTTGACCATGCGACATAATCCGACTAACAGAATCAAAATACAGATCCCAAAGTTCTGCTAGGGTCAATTGTCGATAGACGACTAAGAGAATACACTCTTGCGTGGAGCGAGTTTTGCTCACCTTTTTCTCTTGCCCTCGCGTTTCCTTCCAAGACCGTTTGGAGTTCTAACTCATGTCGAATACCAGTTCCAAGGAAAACCAATCGCTTCCTGCTGCCCGGTTGACTTTGGAGGACAAGAGCTTTGAATTCCCAACCATTATTGGGACGGAAAATGAGAAAGCGATCGATATCTCGGCGCTTTTGAAAAACACCGGATATGTCACCCTAGACGAAGGTTATGTCAATACTGGGGCAACGACCAGCGATATCACCTTCTTGGACGGAGATAAGGGGATTCTTCGCTATCGCGGCTATCCTATCGAGGAGCTTGCCGTGCATTGCGACTTTGTCGAAGTCAGCTATTTGCTGATCTACGGTGAGCTACCGGACAAATCGCAATTGGAAGATTTCAAAGAGAGCATTCGTCGGCACACGATGCTCCACGAAGATATGCGAAGCTTTTACAACGGCTTTCCTCGCGACGCCCATCCGATGGCGATCCTTTCGTCTGTGGTAGGTGCATTGTCGACCTTTTATCAAGATTCACTCGACGTACATGATCCGGCTCAGGTAGGTATTTCGATTCAACGCTTGATGGCGAAGCTGCCCACGATCGCTGCTTATAGCTTCAAGAAGCACACCGGACAACCTTTCGTCTATCCGCAAAACAGTCTCGGCTATTGCGAGAACTTTTTGCGTATGATGTTTGCTGTACCAAGTGAACCATACGAGCCAGACCCTGATTTTGTTTCGGCGTTGAACCTGTTGTTGGTGGTGCATGCCGATCACGAGCAGAACTGCAGCACTTCGACGGTGCGTATGGTTGGTTCCTCCAATGCGAACCTGTTTGCTTCCATCTCGGCTGGTATTTGTGCCTTATGGGGACCACTGCACGGTGGCGCCAACGAAGCGTGTGTGCAAATGCTTCAACAGATTGCCGACGATGGCGGCAATGTGAAGAAGTACGTTGATATGGCCAAGGATAAGAAGAGCAACTTCCGGCTTATGGGCTTTGGTCACCGAGTTTATAAAAACTACGATCCACGAGCCAAGATTATCAAGGCGGCCTGCGATCGTTTGTTGGCCAAGTTGCATTTGAAGGATCCATTGTTCGATGTTGCCCAGCAGTTGGAAGAAGTCGCTCTGAAGGACCCCTATTTTGTCGAACGTAAGCTCTACCCGAACGTCGATTTTTATTCGGGTGTGATCTACCGTGCGATGGGTATTCCGGAGCAGATGTTCACAGTGTTGTTTGCGATGGGACGATTGCCGGGCTGGATTGCGCACTGGTTGGAAATGCACCGCTCGCCGGGCAAGAAGATTTGCCGACCCCGTCAAATTTATACAGGTCCGACGATTCGCCCATTCGTTCCGCTTGGCAAGCGATAGTCGCAAATCTACTGGCCTGAAGCGGGGATGAGCCCTACCGATTTTCATCGCCGCACTCTACAATTCGGGATTCTCATTTCCATCATGAATATGAGTGGGAGTTCTCGAAGATGAACGATGAACGCATCTTGGTTCTTGATTTTGGTTCGCAATACGCTCAGCTTATCGCTCGTCGCGTTCGCGAACATAACGTCTATTGCGAAATCGTTCGTGCCGACATTTCGATCGAGGCCATTCGACGTCGTAATCCAAAGGGGATTATTTTCTCTGGGAGTCCCTCGAGCGTCTATGAAACAGGTTCGCCGCGTTGCCATCGCGAACTGCTCGATTTGGATATTCCCATCCTTGGTATCTGTTACGGGATGCAGTTGACCTGTCATCTGTTGGGTGGCCAGGTACAAAATTCTGCTCATCGCGAATTCGGTCGGGCGAGCTGTGAAGTATTCGGCAAGAATGGTTTGACCGATGGCCTCCCCGACGAAATGGAAGTTTGGATGTCACACGGCGACAAGGTCGTCGAATTGCCTCCTGGATTTCAGGCCATTGCTAAGACGTCTACTTGCCCGTATGCGGCGATGAAGCATGAATCGAAGCCCGTCTATGGTTTGCAGTTTCATCCTGAAGTCACACATACGCCGCTAGGCAGCGCGTTGCTGCATAACTTCCTCTACAAGATTTGTCATTGTGAAGGTACTTGGCATATCGGTGATTTCGCCGCTCATGCTATCGACTCGATGCGTGAGCGAATCGGTACCGATCGCGTTATTTGCGGACTATCCGGTGGTGTAGATAGTGCCGTGACAGCAGCCCTGCTCTATCGTGCGATCGGTTCTCAGTTGTCTTGTATCTTGGTCGATAATGGTTTGCTCCGCAAAGATGAGCAGCGTGCCGTTATTGGCGAATTCACCAATCATTTCAAAGCGGACTTGCATGTGGTGCAAGGTGAATCGCGTTTCTTGACTTCGTTGGCAGGGATCACTGATCCTCAGGAAAAACGACGTCGAATCGGCCATGATTTCATCGAGTGCTTCAAAGATGAAGCCCGAAAAATTAAGGATGCAAAGTATCTCGCGCAGGGAACGTTGTATCCTGACGTGATTGAAAGTGGTGCGGCTCCCGATGGGCCAGCAGCAACGATCAAATTGCATCACAATGTCGGCGGGTTGCCAAAAGAACTCGGCTTTGAACTTGTCGAACCACTGCGCGATCTGTTTAAGGATGAAGTCCGTAAGCTTGGAATCGAACTTGGGCTTCCAGAACATTTAGTATGGCGACATCCTTTCCCAGGTCCAGGGCTCGCTGTGCGTTGCCTAGGGGAAGTGACCAGACCTCGACTCGATATACTTCGAGATGCCGATGAAATTTTGCTCGAGGAAATTCGCAACGCTGGTTTATATCGCCAAACATCGCAAGTGTTTGCGGTCCTTTTGCCAGTGCAAAGCGTGGGGGTCATGGGAGATGCACGAACGTACGATAGCGCTGTAGTTATCCGCTCTGTCAACACGGATGACTTCATGACCGCAGATTGGAGTCGTTTGCCGTATGATTTGTTAGGACGCATTAGCACTCGAATTATTAACGAAGTACGCGGCGTCAATCGCGTCTGTTATGACATCAGTTCCAAACCACCAGCCACGATCGAGTGGGAATAAATATCTATGAGTCGACAGTATATTTTTTCGATTGAACAGCTGACCAAGAAGCATGGTCAAAAAGAAGTTCTTAAGGACATCTGGTTGGCGTTTTATCCAGGCGCAAAGATCGGTGTGCTCGGTAATAACGGTGCAGGTAAAAGTACGCTCTTGCGCATTATGGCGGGCGTTGATAAGAACTTTGATGGAGTCGCACGACTTTCGCCAGGTTTCACGGTTGGCTACCTTTCGCAAGAGCCTCAGCTAAATCCCAACAAAGATGTGCAAGGTAATGTGGCGGAAGCGGTCGCCGAGCGTCGGGCAATTTTGGACCGATACAACGAAATCTCCATGAAGCTCGGTGAAGTTACCGACGACAATGAAATGCAGAAGCTGTGCGATGAAATGGCCAAGCTTCAAGATATTATTGATACGGCCAATCTTTGGGATCTCGATCGCCAAGTGGAGTTGGCGATGTCGGTCATGAATCTTCCACCAGGTGATGCCGATGTTACCAAGCTCTCCGGTGGTGAACGCCGTCGTGTAGCGCTCTGTCAACTTTTGATTCGTCAACCAGATTTGTTGTTGCTCGACGAACCAACGAACCATTTAGATGCTGAATCGATTCAGTGGCTCGAGCAACATCTTGCGCAGTATCCAGGGACGGTGGTGGCGGTGACCCACGATCGTTACTTCTTGGACAATGTCGCGAAGTGGATTTTGGAGTTGGATCGTGGTCAGGGGATTCCATGGGAAGGGAACTACTCTTCCTGGTTGGAACAGAAGCAGAAGCGTTTGCAGTTGGAACAGAAACAAGCAGCAGCCCGCCAGAAGACCTTGGCTCGCGAATTGGAATGGATTCGTATGGCCCCGCGCGCGCGACAAGCTAAGAGCAAGGCTCGTCTGGCTGCTTATGAGAAGTTGGCCGCGGAGCAATTTGAAGAACGCCCCGACGAACTTGAAATTCAAATTCCACCTGGGAAACATTTAGGTGAATTGGTAATCGAAGCCGACAAGCTGCGAAAAGTTTACGGTGATCGCGTGATTTTTGAAAATCTCACGTTCCGTTTGCCTGCCGGGGGTATTGTCGGGGTCATTGGTCCCAACGGTGCCGGCAAGACAACGCTGTTCCGCTTGATGACCGGCCAAGAAAAATTAGACGGCGGCACCATGAAGGTTGGCACAACGGTGGAGTTCGGCTACGTCGATCAAAATCGTGATTCGCTAAAAGGTGAAAACACGGTCTATCAAGAGATCAGTGGCGGGAACGACTTGTTGGAAATGGGGGGGCGAAAAATCAACGCCCGCGCCTATGTCTCCCGTTTCAATTTTCGCGGACCTGATCAAGAGAAAAAAGTTGGTGATCTTTCCGGTGGGGAACGCAATCGTGTCCATTTAGCAAAACTCCTCAGAAAAGGTTGCAATCTGCTGCTATTGGACGAACCGACAAACGATTTGGATGTCGATACTTTACGAGCCTTGGAAGAAGCGATCATTAACTTTGCCGGCTGTGCCGTGGTGATCAGCCACGACCGCTGGTTCCTCGACCGAGTGGCGACCCACATTCTTGCCTTTGAGGGAGATGGGTATGTTCACTGGTGTGAAGGAAACTACCAAGTTTATGAAGAGCAGCGCCGCGAACGCCTTGGGATCAAAGAGGACGAACCGCGTCGTTTCCGATACAAGAGTATTCACAGTTAGCCAAGCTTCCGGGATTGGCAAAGTACGGGCTAGATTGGGCGTAGCGAAGCCGTGGGCGTGTGCCGGCAGGCTTGGCAACAAAACTGCGGGTAGTGTTGACTGGGCAAACCAATTCAGGCAGGTATTCGTCAATTCTGTTTTCAGGTGCACGTTGACGACCGGAAAAAGGAAGATTACATTTTGATTTCTGGCAAAATTCCAGCAGCGATTTTCGGTGACGGGGCACCCGACCGAGCGTAGTTGTTTGGTGTTAACCTAGATGGTGGATGTAGCTCAGTTGGTAGAGCACTGGATTGTGGCTCCAGTTGTCGCGGGTTCGACCCCCGTCATTCACCCTTTCGATTCATAAGACCTCGACGAACCATTGTTCGCCGGGGTTTTTTTGTGAACCGACCTCCCCGCCCCCTCAACGCTTTGTCCCTTTCCC
>JAFLCP010000228.1 GCA_017303505.1 Planctomycetota bacterium
GTTGGCCAGGAAACGCAGCAACAGGCGCCAACGGAGAACTCGACGGGCGCCTGTTGTTCGATCGCCGTAGGCTAGGTGCGTTGGACTCTCCATCTTGCTCGACCCAATCGCGCCGTTTGGTGTGTCACGTAAGGCATCTAGTATAGCGCAGACGTTGGTACAAGAAGTTAAGTCAACTCCGGCCTAGCCTTCGGCGTACGGGTTAAACGATCGCCGTAGGCTAGGTACGCAAGACTCTCCATCTTGCTCGACCCAATCGCGCCGTTTGATGTGTCACGCAAGGCATCTAGTATCGCGCAAATGTTGACACAAGAGATTGAGTCAACTCCGGCCTAGCCTTCGGCATACGGGTTAAACGATCGCCGTAGGCTAGGCCGCGCAGGACTCTCTATCTTGCTCGACCCAATCGCGCCGTTTGATGCGTCACGCAGGGCATCTAGTATATGCGCAGATGCTGACACAAGAGATTGAGTCAACTCCGGCCTAGTTGGACAGCGCCAACTTCCGCGGCTTCGAGCGTCGTTTTTTTGTGTCGTATATTGACTTTGTAGTGTGGATATTTATTCCCAAAGCCTTGAACGCAGCTCGACGTTTTTTGCGATGAGATTTTATCGCGTAGGCATTTCGTTTCTGATAGTAGCTTTGAATGTCATATTCTGCTTTGTACTTCGACGCCCGTACACGCGGAGGATCTGTAGTCGCACCAAGGTTAGCGTTGACTGCACGTCGAATCTGCTCGACCGTTAGATATTCATCCGATGTTACATCTTCCGTTTTGGAGAGTTTCTTTCGAGTGTGTGCACAGAACAGATGCCCGAGCAACGTTACGAAGTAATGTCGATGAATGCACTTCCAGCTCCGGCACTCGAAATGATCCAATCCCAGCTCTTCCTTTGCTTCTCGGAAGCAATCTTCAACGGGCCAACGACTAAAGGCAACTTTGAGCGTTTTGCGTAAGCTCCATCCGTTTGAACCAGGGACTCGGTTAGAGATGAAGAACTTTGTTTCGTTGGTAAGTACATTTCTAGCAACTACTAGTGTGCATGGATTACTTACCATCTTCATCGTATGCGTTTTTCTCCAACAGATTGCCCAACGGATTTCCCAAACCTCTTCACCCTTGTTCGAAATCCTCACGATGTAGCGCTGGGGAGATTGATGCTTGAACATCGGAGACGTCACTACGACATCGCGAATTCGAGTAGGCTTTTCATCGCTTTCTCTGAGTCTCTTAATTCGGCGATAGTCTCTTTTTTCCGATTTTCGCCCAACTTTTGGATACTTTAGCCAAACGGTGAAAGTGCCAGGAGCCTCGCACACAAATGCCTGATGGCGAGCGTCCAATGCATCGAGGAAGAAGCCATCACGTCCGTATGCCTCATCCGCGTTCCAAGCCATTACGCGAATGCCATTTTTCAATAGACGATCAATTTGCTCGATGGCAATTTCTGGTTTGCTTTTGAAAGTCACTTCGTCCGGGATCAAGTTTTTTTTCGGAGAGCGCCATCCTCCGCCCATTCTCTCGGCAGATACAACTGAGCGTCGACTAAACAACTAAAGCCGTTAATCGTGTAGGCTATCGCAACACTGTTAACACAGTTTTCAACTTTTCCACGATTACCGTTGTACTGTCGTTTGACTCCACAAGTATGGCAGCCCGTTTTAGCGATGCCAGTTTCGTCAATCGTTCCGATCGCTTCGGGGTGCGTGTAATTTTTAGCAACGAATTTCTGGCACTTATCCCGAAGCAGATATTCATCCCAAACAATCGATTCGAGAAAACGCTGCAGCGTGCGAGGAGCGATCCCTTGAAATAAAGCCATCGCCTCCACGTTTTTTCTTTGCACATTTGATAGCAAGCCGTTAACGTATACCCTCAGCAATCTTTGTCCTTCAATGCGCGCGAAACAATCAGCGAACAAAAGCAAAAATCGACCGAGCATAGTTCCGAGTTTTGCGATATCATGTACCGACATAGGGGCGACCTTCCGTGGTTTCTTTTTGAAACAATTGTTGAACACGGAGGGTCGCCTTTTTTCGTATCCTGCGTCAAGGGCAATAAACACTTGATGCCAAATGAGTTACGACAAATCAAGGTACGAGAGTTGGCGCTGTCCAACTAGCCTTCGGCATACGGGTTAAACGATCGCCGTAGGCTAGGTGCGTTGGACTCTCTATCTTATTCCCGTCAATCGCGTCGTTTGATGTGTCACGCAAGGCATCTAGTATAGCGCAGATGCTGACACAAGAGATTGAGTCAACTCCGGCCTAGCCTTCGGCGTACGGGTTAAACGATCGCCGTAGGCTAGGTGTGTTGGACTCTCCGTCTTGATCGACTCATACGCGCCGTTTGATGCGTCACGCAAGACATCTGGTACAGCGCAGACGTTGGTACAAGAAGTTAAGTCAACTCCAGCCTAGCCTACGGCGTACGGGTCAAACAATCGCCCACATCTACTCTCTCGCGCAGCGCTGAGTGTCGCTATAATTTTTGCAACACTTTTTTAATCGCATAACTTGTTGCCTCAACAACGCGCACACTTTGTGGCAACTTCCGCTCAGTCCTTTCTTCACCATGATCGTGGGTCTGAACGACCAATAACATGGCAGCGTTCTTACCTTTTGACGCCTGAACGATGGCTCGAATCGTCTCACTCAATGCCTCCCCAAGCCGTTGTATTCGCACCAGTACAATCGAATTCAATTGGGACATATTGATAATCGCATCAATGCCTCGATTGCGTTGCACGGGGACATAATCACAACCCGCCAGTGATTGCAACAACGACAAGTCGGCGTTCGCATAGGTATCTCGCCCCGCCTGAACCAAAGCCGACTCGGTCTTGCTAGGTGACTCCAATCTTGAGCGAGATAATTCACAAGCTTCTTCAGAAATATCGATTCCAATGAAACGACGATCACTTAGAACAGCGGCCACCAGCGTCGTCCCACTTCCGCAAAACGGATCGAGAACCACATCACCCGGGTTGGTGCTCAACTCGACGATTCGCTCCAACAATAGAACCGGCTTTTGTGTTGGGTACCCCACTCGCTCTTGCGCTTTAGGGTTGAGGTAAGGAATATCCCAAACATCGCCCAACGGCACACCTTTCTTAACGCCATTAGAAACAACCTTCCCATCTCCACCTCGACGATAAATCGATTTGCCCTGCGCATCTCTTGCGCGCTGCTGCAAGATCTGGTCGACATTGGTCGCAGGTGAGTAATCGGTGTAGATTTGATGAAAGGTGTAGTGATCGGACTTGGAGTAATAGAGAATGTTCTGATGTGAGGATAACAACCCATTCTTGCTATTGGCCCAACGTCGGTACGTCCAGATAATCTCGGATCGAAAATTTTCGACCCCAAAAATATCATCCAAAACCGCTCGAGCGATGTGGATCGCATTTCGATCGCAATGAAAGAAGAGGGAGCCTGTACGCTTTAGGACACGATGCAACGATTCGATACGCTCGTAAATGAACTTTGCATAGTCGTGATGAGACTTCCACAAATCATCAAACGCAAAGGTGCGAGAACGGTCTCGATTGGTGGAACGGTGTCGCTTCTGAGTCAAAAAAGGTGGGTCGAGATAGATCAAGTCGATGCACTCGTCAGCCCACGTGGCGACCACATCATAGCAATCCCCTTGAATCACTTCATCGAACGCCAAGGAACGCGTTTTCGAAAGTGATTTCCTAGACGACTTCATAGCAATCAGCACCTATCAGCACATCCACACCCCAAGCCCACTTACCGAATCGCTGGCTTCGCGCGATCCATGATACATAGCTCCACCAGCGAAGAGAACGCAGTTCGGTGGATTCCGCCAACACCGCAATATGATGAACCAATAAAAAAACCCGCAGCCGCGTTAACATCACGGCTACGGGTCTAGCGTTTTCAATTGAAGTAGAAGCGCTGGTTACTTAGGTGCCGAGAGCAAAAATCCCGTGTAAACCCAACCGTCGTCGGTCGATTCGAACATCATACCACCTGGTTGCAGGTAACCGCGAATCTGATCGAACGGAGGCAACTTCGTGCCGTCAATTTGCTGTTTCTCTTTGCCGCGCAATTCTTTCTTGGGTTGCGTGAGGCGTTCCATAATGGTTGCCGCCATGCTTTGTGACTGAGGCAACTTCCCTTCGCGGAACAACTCATATTGCACTCGGTATGAAAGATCACTTCGCAATACCTGCCAGCTGCAACCTGTGCGACCATTCGCCAATTGCTCGATCGCTTTGCGAGCACGTACATATTCGACATCGCTGGCCAACGGACTTGGCTTGCCTGACTTCGCTTGCAAAATGCAATCTTGGATCAATTCAGCATGCGATGCGAACATTAACTGATCACCATAAATGGTAATCGCCCAGTTGCTCAACCAAGGTTCATCTTCGGGCTTGCTTTGCATGGGCTGATCGCCGAATTCACCAAAGTCCGCACCCAAATCACCTGCATCAATCTCTAATCCCTCTGCGCTGTCTTCGCGAACCACTTTCCATAGCTTGTGACCTTCGAACTCGACCAACTTCGCATCGGGTTCGTTGTTCATGACGCGCTCAAGCACTTTGAATAACTTCTCTGGTTCGAGCACTCGCAAGGCAATCATTGTGCGACGGCTATCGACGGTGATAGGCTCCTTGCAATCGCTCAACGAGATAATGTCGTTGGTTAGATAGGGTAGAACTTCTTTCGCGATGTCCACTTTCGGACCCGTTTCGTTTTCTGCCATACCCTTAACGAATTGCTTGAATACACCGGGCGAATCTGCCAAACCATCCATCAAGCCTTCGCTCTTCCAGAACGATTCCTGAATGTTCCAACAAATGTTGATCATCGCGGAAACATCGCCGCCAATCCAATCAGGCAGCTTCCAAGAAACTTCGTTCGGCGTGTTTACAATCGCGGCAGAACCAGGCAATGGCTTAGGAGCGATGACCGCACCTTGATGCAACATATCCATCCCGTCAGCACCGACCTCGACACGACCGGCAACTGCACGGAAATGACCGAAGCCTTGATCTTCTAAAACCTTCAACACGTCTGTACTGCGACTTCCTTCTCGCTTGCCAGAAATCTCACGAATCACACGTGCCAACCCGATTGGTCGCACAAAGTATTCGATTTCACCTCGATTCAACAAACCATCCACTCGCTTGATGGCTGTTTGATAATCGGTGTCTTCGACGAGACTGTCTGCGGAAGGCTTCACCTGTGCGGCCAACATCTTTTCGACCAAAGCCAAATCGTCACTCGCAATAAGCCGATCTTTGGCAATCGAATAGAACGTCTCTTGCAACAATAGCTCACCTGGCTTGCGAGGTAGCGTGTATTGCAGAACCGTTTCAGCTCCAACCTTTAGTGACTTGGCAGTAGCCCCTTTACCCTTGAGCTGTTTGTCGACCGAAGCCAACATTTCTTCGGTGTCCTTGGTGCGACCCGCTACATCGACGATCAAAGCCAACGCGTAAGGCTTGCGGCGATTTTCAGGATTCGCGATCCAACTCAAAACAGCTTCACCCGAAGCAACATCCACCAATCTGGCGGCTTCAATATTCAATTGCCAGCCCGCATCGGCTAGCCGAGTTTCGATATCCTGACGTTGATCTTCCCAAAAGCTCTTGAGGGCCGGATCTTTGGCAAACTTTGCCAATTCAGTAGTGTCCCATCGTTCGCGGAGTCTGGGCATATCGATCACGCGAACATAGCCTTGGGCCGCTTTCGGCAATAAGGTGATTACACTAGTCGTTTCTTGGCCAATTACGCCTTGTCCATATCCTAAGAACACAACGTTCAAGATATAAACTAAGCTGAGAAGGCAAAAACGCTTGACGGAGGGGATCTTTGACAAGCTAAAAGACACTCAAGTGTCTCCTATAGTGGCAGTAGCCGAACCATGCCGACCACGACGGAGCGGTGGACTAAGTCGACCATCTTACCCGATCGTTATCGGTTGCGAAAACTTGGAAACTTGCACCTACGCTGCAATCGTCTTTTACCGTTGTCCACCCCATGGCGATACAGCAGTTGTTTTCGCTAAACTTTCCCACAACGTACACCATCTCCACCCTCACACCAACACAATAACCTCTTAATACTACACCAAAACTACTAGATCCAACATGTCGAACGATCAACTGTACGAAAATCCGCTCATTACGCGTTATGCCAGCAAAGAAATGGCCCGACTTTGGAGTAGCCACCGTCGGATTTCCCTCTGGCGACAATTGTGGATTTGGTTGGCGGAATCGGAAAAAGAATTGGGGCTGTCGATCACCGAATCTCAAATTGCCCAGATGAAAGCGACGCAGCACGACATCGACTTTAAGGCGGCTGCCGCCTACGAGAAAGAATTGCGACATGACGTGATGGCCCACGTCCACGCTTATGCCGATAAGTGCCCGGAAGCCAAGCCGATCATCCATCTCGGAGCGACGAGCTGCTATGTCACTGACAATGGTGACCTGATGATGATTCGCGATGCGCTTCAATTGACGTTGCAACGCTTGCTGCAGTGCATTGCCACCTTGAGCCAGTTCGCCCAAACGCATCGCGCACTCCCCTGCCTCGCCTACACCCACTTCCAACCCGCGCAACCGACCACGGTTGGCAAGCGAGCCTGTTTGTGGATCTATGATCTTGTGCTCGACGCAGAAGAGATCATTCATCGACTTGATTCGCTGAAGGCGCGGAGCGCGAAAGGAACGACTGGGACGCAAGCCAGCTTCTTGCAACTTTTTGATGGCGATCATGTTAAGGTTCGCAAACTAGAATCGATGATCGCACAGAAGATGGGCTTTGATTCGAGTTATGCGGTGAGTGGTCAAACCTATTCACGCAAAGTTGATAGTCAAATCTTGGAATCATTAGCTGGTGTTGGTCAATCGCTGCACAAGATCGCGACCGATTTGCGATTGTTGGCGAACCGTAAAGAAATCGAAGAACCCTTTGAAGATAAACAAATCGGTTCTTCCGCGATGGCCTATAAACGCAACCCTATGCGCAGCGAACGCATCTGTTCTCTGGCTCGCTATGCGATGAGCCTTCCAGCGAATACGGCAATGACTGCGGCGACTCAATGGTTCGAAAGAACTTTGGATGACAGCGCGAATCGTCGCTTGGTGATTCCTCAAGCATTTTTGGCAATTGATGCTTGCCTGGTATTGTTGCAAAACGTTGGATCAGGATTGGTTGTTTACCCCAAGACCATCGCTCGCAACTTGAACGAAGAGCTGCCATTTATGGCCACCGAGTCGATTATGATGGCGGGTGTGGCTGCTGGCGGTGACCGCCAAGAATTGCACGAACTCATCCGGCAACATAGTCAAGCGGCCGCACTTCAAGTGAAGCAAGAAGGGGCATCCAACGACTTGATGCAACGTCTCGCAGCCGATCCAGCGTTCGCGAAGATATCGCTCAGCGAGGTCTTGGATCCGCTCGCGTATGTGGGGCGTGCCCCCGAACAGGTCGACGATTTTGTCTCGGAAGTTGTCGCACCGTTACTGAAAAAGTATCGAGTGCAAACGGAAATGGACGCACAAGTGTTTGTGTAGACCAAAGCGAGCGATATTCAGTCCTCGAAAGTGGTAAGAAACCCGAGAATTCTGCCGCAAATCGGGGGGATTAACACCGTTTTTGGCGGAAAACGGCTAACAATGCGCTAAAATAAGAAAAGCCATTCGGTAAATAAGTGAGCGTCAAATTCGTCGGGGCGACCACACCGCCCGAGTCGGACTGCGAAAGAGTCGGACGGTGTAAGAAACGGGCTGTGTTAGAAACGGATAGGGAATGAGTACGAGCGAAGAATCGTCGCTGGGAAAAGTCGAAGTATCGATGTCGCCGCAGGAGCGATTCGAAGAGTATTTGCAAAGTCGTGGATTGCGCAATACCGATCAACGCCGTTTTCTTATTGAGCAGGTCTTCAAACATCACGAGCATTTTGATGCTGATCAATTGATTGATCAATTGCCGCGTAAGGGGCATGAGAACCACGTGAGTCGGCCGACGGTTTATCGAACGCTGAACGAATTTGTGGAAGCGGGTTTACTGCGCAAGTTCGAGTTAAATGGCCGCAGCGTTTATGAACATGATTACGGTTATCCGCAGCATGATCATTTCTATTGCACAAAGTGTCATAAGCTCATCGAGTTTCAGAGCGATGAGTTATTGCAATTGCGAGATGCGATTGCCCGCGAACATCGGTTTCGCGTGCGTGGTCACCGTTTGATTATTCAAGGTGTGTGTGACGATTGCAGTCGTCAGAAACGCGAACGCCGCGTGCAAGATCGCGTGTAAGTGTAGTGTGCTGCTTTAGCAGCGCTCGTTTAACCCGTACGCCGTAGGCTAGGCCGTGCAAGACTCTCTATCTTGCGCGGTCTCATTCCAGCGCCTGATGTGATATCAAACGCGCAATTGTGGTCGCGCAAAATGGCCAATCCAACGCGCCTAGCCTACGCGCTCGTTTAACCCGTACGCCGAAGGCTAGGCCGTGCAAGACTCATTATCTTGCGAGGTCAGTCC
>JAFLCP010000229.1 GCA_017303505.1 Planctomycetota bacterium
GCAAGTCTATCGCGAAAGATCAATGTAAGCTCAAAGCACGAAAATGCCGCAACTCCTTACAGCAAAAACACTTTCGATGCCGCAGTCCCCAATTAGCTCAGTACGACATGTGGGTAAAGACAAGGTCGGAGCCCCGTGCTACGACCTCAAGCCTCAGGCAAATTGACCCGACGTTGGGGTTTGGGCAACAGCGTCAACACCGGAACCGTTGTTGGGCCGCCGTGAAAAGTTCTACCAGTCGGCAAATAATGATCGTAAACAAAAACGCCGTGCCGCGAATTTCCAGCCTTAATACACCTTAATATGGCTGCGTTCCCGCACTCTGGGCAACGCACTCGCAGCCCATGCTGATCCAACAACTCATGCACCATTTTCGCAAACGCTTGGTTCTCAGCTAAGGAACCAAACGCCCAACCTTGAAACTGTCTCAACCGAGCTTCCATACTTCGCCGTAGCGATTCTTCATAGCTCTTTATTTCTTCTTTGAGCTGATCCACCGCCATTGTCGCTTGAGCAATCGTAGCTGCAGGAAGATTCAACCGAGCGTGTAAGCCATGATGCAAGTGCTCGGCAGCAACTTGCAAAGTTTGCAACATCACCCGCTGATACAAGGCTGTTGGAGGTGCAGCATCAGCTCGAAAAACGAGTTCGAGCAACGCCACCGTATCACCCCAATGAATCACCGGAGCAAAAGCGAGTGAATAATTGACGGGGTTTCCTGGCTGTCCCACATTCTTCGATTTTGGTGCTACCAATAGCGGACTGCGCTGTTGCCAAGCGAATTGAACCAAACGCTCGTGTTTGCGAGTTTCAGCAGGGCCGAATGTGATGGGCTCCATTTGATGACGAAGTGCAAACCATGCTCCATGACCACCTTGCGGACGCAACCAAACCAAACCACCCAGCGCGCCAAAATGCCCAACGATGATTGGGAGCACTTGTTCGAGAAATGGCTGCAAGGTGATATCGCTGGCCATTACCTTTTGAAACTTCTTAAGCCAGCCGGTGGCCTGCAAGCGTTGAGAGAGTTGCGGCTTCGCTTCTTCCTCAATCGGTTGATTGGGATTTTGTTCATTCGGACCAGATTCATCGCACGCTGTTTCGGGATTCAGTCCATCCGAATTCAGAGTTTCTTCGCTGCGACTTTGATTGCTGAGTGTTTCATCGACACGGTTCCGCCCTGTAGCGGCAACAGAACCACGGGTTCGCGGTTCGTTGCTGGCAGAATCCCTGACTGGGCGTGTCGATGTCATCAATTTCAACTTTATAAAGCGAGGCGGAATCGATTCGCACCCGAATCGATATCTCAAATTTTCCATTTGCCGACAATACTTGGTCTCTGTGAAACGGAGCAATATTCTCCGATTGTGCCGAAACAAACGTTTCCAGCGACCATTTTCAAAAAATCATCCATCCGTTGCTGGGGCGATTTGGCCCCAACAAATCCGCTAATCGGATTAACTTCAACTTCTCCGGGCGATACATCACGGCAAGACTCATTTTCAATAGTCGAAGCGGTGAACCGAAACGAAAAACGTCAGATTCAGCCCATTCTTCCCATTCCCTCTCTTTTGAAAACGCATCGTGACGATTACGCGGAGTTCGACGAATATTGGGGACGGAAGGTTCCCCGTTTTGCACGAATTATTGGATGATGTTGAGCATAATCTACAAAAAAATCAGGAAATGTGGTAAGGAATTCCGATTGTTTTGTTTATACTTTTTGTTTAGACATGGGGAACTTGTTGCGAGATTCGGTATCCAAGGGCTAGGGATAGCCAGCACACCGCGCCGAAGGAATTTTTCAGTAGGTGCGTCAAAGCGCCGATTTCGGTGTAGTTGTGTGTATGAACTTGGGCTGGCAACGTTCCTCAAGACCAGAAGTGTTGGGTTGGCTTGTAGTTCAAGTTGTATTCCACCCCTCGGGTGAGTACCAAAAAATGGCTTCCGGCCATTGGGGTTAGCGAATACAGCATTAGCAGATTTTGGGAATGACTATGTCGACCAATCAGGCATCCGTAAGTCAAGAGACGCTCGAACAAACGAAATCATTGATCAAAACCTTGGTCAATGAGATTTCAGACTTATCGAAGTCGGATATTCCTGCGGACCAATTTTACCCAGGCGTATTGCAGCGAATTGTGCAGGCATTGGCTGCTATCGGCGGAGCGATATGGTTGCTCGATGAACAAAAGCGTCTTCGCCTCAGCTATCAGCTGAACATGGCGGAGAACTTGATGGATCAAGAGGGCGAAGATGCCCAAAAACATGGTCGGTTGTTGATGCGAATGCTGAGCAATCGCTCCTCGGAGCTGATTCCACCGGGGGCGATGATCGGCGAAGAACAACTAGAAGGCAACCCGTCTAAGTTTTTACTGGTCCTCTCTCCGTTGTCCAGCAACAAAGAAGTTGTGGGGATGATCGAGGTTTTTCAACGTCCCGAAGCACCACCTCCAACACAACGCGGTTACCTTCGCTTCTTAGAACAAATGTGCCAACTCATCGGTGGTTGGCTAAAATCGCAAACATTGCAACGAGTTGCCGGGCGGCAACAACTTTGGCAACAAGCTGACCAATTCGCTCGCTTGGTTCACAACAATCTCGATCTTCGAGATACTGCGTTTACGATTGCCAACGAAGGGCGACGGTTGATTGAATGCGACCGAGTTAGCGTCGCGACCTGCCACGGTCGAAGCACTAAAGTGGTTGCGATCAGCGGCCAAGATACGATTGAAAATCGATCGAATATTGTTACCGCCTTAAATCGGCTGGCAACACGCGTGGTGGCTGCGGGCGAACCGCTTTGGTACGACGGCACAACCGAAGATCTACCGCCACAGTTGGAAGAAGCCATCGAAGAATACGTCGACTTATCGCACGGCCGCACTGTAACGGTATTGCCCATTCGACGCCCCGAACAAGTGGTGGAAGGGGATATTCAATCCAAAAAACAAACACAACGCGAAGACAGCTCGCTGCGTCCCATCATTGGTGCCTTGATCGTCGAACAAATTGAAACGCAGCTTTCGCGCGAGACGTTGCAGTCGCGTGTCGACCTTGTGTATGAGCATTCATGCCGAGCTTTGTCGAACTCTCTGTCGTATAACAACTTATTTTTGATGCCTGTGTGGCGAGCGTTGGGGCGAGCGACATGGATGTTCCGCGGGGACACTCGCCAAAAAACGCTCGCGGTACTTGCTTTGGCAGCCGTTGCGATCATCGCGATGTTCATCGTGCAAATTGATTTTGAATTGAGAGCCAACGGCGAGTTGAAGCCCACGGTCGAACGACAGGTTTTTGCCCTCACCGATGGTGAAGTTGAAGAAGTGTTTGTCGATCACGGCAGCGTGGTAAAGGCCGGCGATCCACTCGTTCGATTGAAGGATACGAATCTCGAAGTTCAATTGGAAGAAGTAACTGGCAAAAGACAAGCAGCGATTAAGCAAAAACAAAGCCTAAGCTTTCAACGCCTTTCTTCCAGCGCTATGACCGACCTCGATCGAAACCGTTTGGCTGGTGAAGAAGCGGAAGTGGACGAACAACTTCGCAGCTATGAAGCGGAGATGAAGTTGCTCAAGGAGAAGAAAGAAGCCTTGATTCGCACGGCTCCCATCGATGGTGTTGTGGTGACTTGGGATGTCAAAAATGTTCTCCGCGCTAGACCCGTGGTTACCGGTCAAGTGTTGATGGCGATTGCTGACCCAACGAAACAATGGCATCTTGAATTGGAAATGCCCGAAAAACGAATGATGTATTTGGATGGCGCGAAGAATACCAATGATGGTAAACCGCTAAATGTAGAGTTTATCCAAACCACGAATCCTAGCGTCCGCTTCAACGGCACACTAAGCCCTGAGGAAATCCATCAGCGAGCGGAAGTCCATCCCGATGAAGGGGCTGTTGTCAAGCTAAAGGTGATCCCTGAAACGATGGATGGCCTGAGCTTGCGAGCAGGTGCACGTGTTACTGCCAACGTGAAGTGCGGCAAGAGAAACGCTGCCTTTGTTTGGTTCCACGAAGTTGTTGAATGGGCCTACGCCAACCTTTTGTTTTAGGTTAGTGAAGTCGGTCGAAGCGAATTGTTCTAGTCCACTGTTTTCCGTTAGGTGACGCGTATGAATCGAACCTTTGCTCCACTTGCAATATGTTGCTTAGTTGCATTCTCTGCGGAAAGCCAAGCCCAGACGCCAACGATTGTCTACGCGAACAACAGCGCCGTGAAGTATGAAAGAAATGTCGATATCTCGGCACCTGCTAGCGGCCTAATTTCGGAATTGACGATCGAAGAAGGAAACCATGTCGTCAAAGGCGATGTAATGGTCAATCTGGACCAACGCATTGCGAAGGCGGAATATGAAGTTGCCATTCAGGAGTCGATCGCTGCCAAGAAGCAAGCTGACGACAACTCGAACATTCTCTATGCCAATAAAGTTTCTGAAGTAGCGAATGCGGAGTACGAAAATTACCTCGAATTACTTCGCAAAGCAGCCACTACCGCAGCCGAACTTCGACGCAAAAAATTAGAAGCCGAGAAATCGAAACTCTCTATTCGCGTTGCTGAACTAGAACAAGCGAAGAATATCGCATCGGCATTGGTGACCAACGAAAAAGTGAAAGCGGCGGAAGTACAATTGGCGCTGCGAAAAATTACTGCCCCATTTGACGGTGAAGTCGCACACGTATTTCTCAAACAGGATGCATGGGCGAAAGAGGGAGATAAGATCTTGACCCTCGTGGCCATGGAAGAATTGCGAGTAGAAGGTAACGCCGCAGAAGGTTTAGAAGTTGTTGCTCCCCACGAACTTCTCGGCGCTCCAGTAACAATCGAAGTTATTGTTGCAAAAGATAAGCCCCCAGTAATTATCGAAAGCACCATTGGTTTTGTTAATCCAGTGCAACAAATTACTGGTGTCAAGGTTTGGGCGAAAGTGAAAAATCAAATGGTCAATGGACAATGGATTTTGCGAGAAGGAATGAGCGCCACCATGAAGATCAAAGTCGGTGGAGCGAAGGCTGCAATACCTGCCGCTTCCAATTGATTTCATGGAACCTTTGATGGATGTATTCATCTAATCCTCGAACAATTTCAATCTTCGGAACAAGCGATTGATCAGGCCCTTCAGACTTAGATTTAGACTTAGTTGCGTAATACTAGGCAATAGATAAACAGTAAAGAGTAATAACCCCTATGACCACGATGGCTGAAAGTTTGGTCAACAGCGCTTCCAGGCCGTTGCGTATTCGCAAGCGGCCTGATCTTGAAGCGCGTCGACATCGCTATCATGGCCGCTCGTATTGGGTTGTCAAAGAGCCTGTTGGTCTGAATTATTTTCGCTTCCACGAAGAAGAATATGCCATCCTGAATATGCTGGATGGCAATACAAGTCTGCAGACTATTAAAGAAGAATTCCAACGGCAATTTGCGCCACAACGCATAACACTACAGGATCTACAGCAATTTATCGGGATGCTGCATCGTAGCGGGCTTGTCATTTCGCAAATGAATGGGCAGGGCCAACAACTGCGACGACGTGGCGATCAGCGGCGGCGTAAAGAGATACTAGGCAAATTCGCCAATGTTTTTGCGTTGCGATTTCGCGGTATTGACCCTGAACGAATTCTAAACCGCTTGCTACCTTGGTTCGGTTGGCTGTTTACACCAGCAGCCTTGGTAGGAGTGCTTTGCTTGGCATTATCTGCCTTGATGTTAGTGCTGCTACAGTTCAAAAAGTTTCAAGCCAAATTGCCTACGTTTGAACAATTCTTCGCGGCCGAAAATTGGATTTGGCTCGGCATTACGATGGCCGTTGTGAAGATCATTCACGAGTTCGGACATGGACTGAGTTGCAAGAAGTTTGGTGGAGAATGCCACGAGATGGGCTTGATGCTCCTCGTGTTTACACCTTGCTTGTATTGCAACGTATCTGACTCTTGGATGCTGCCCAATAAATGGCAGCGAGTCTTCATTGGCGCTGCTGGTATGTACGTGGAGTTGATATTGGCGTCGATCGCCACTTTCGTTTGGTGGTACAGCGCGCCTGGCTTCGTCAACTATCTGGCATTGGCGGTCATTTTCATATGTTCGGTGTCGACAGTTGTCTTCAATGGAAACCCGTTGCTGCGATTCGACGGTTACTACATCTTGATGGACATCCTGGAAATTCCAAACCTGCGTCAGAAGAGCACCGAAGTTCTGAAACGCTGGTTCCAGAGTTTTTGTCTCGGTTTAGAGCTTCAAGAAAATCCGTTTCTACCCCAACGCAATAAGTTTTGGTTTGCGGCATTTACGGTTGCTGCAGGTATTTATCGTTGGGTGGTAGTCATTGGGATTTTCATGTTCCTCAATAAGGTCTTGGAACCGTATGGCCTTAAGAGATTAGGACAGATTGCGGCGTTCTCTGGCTTAATCGGAATGATGGTTCCTCCGATGATGGCAACGTACAAGTTTTTCAAAACGCCGGGAAAGGCCAGCAAAATGAAACGCTCTCGTGTTACGGCTACCGCTTTTGTGGCCATTGCTGCAATCGCCATTGTGGCCTTTGTGCCATTCCCATTCCACATCGATACCGTAGTGGAAATTCGCCCTGCGAATGCTTACAGCATTTATTCGGTGGTGCCTGGGCGAGTCATACAATGGCACAAAAAGCCAGGCGATCCGGTGGCTGAGGGTGAGCTTATTGCAACTCTGGAGAATGTAGATTTGCAACTTAAGAGAGTTGCTTATGAAGGCGAATTTCGGGTTGCGCAAGTTCGCCTGGACATAATGGAAAAACAGAGCGTAGTTAATGGTGAGATTCGTTCGCAGCTTGGGGCGCAACGTGAAGTTCGGGACGCCGCAGCCCAAAAACTTCGCAGCGTTGAAGAGCGAACAGCATTGTTGGAGATTCGTAGTCCTGTAAGCGGTACAATCCTCCCACCACCATCCAAAGACGCGAAAAAAGATGGTACGGCCCGGTTGCCGTCGTGGAGTGGTAACCTGTTTTCTGCCGAAAATGAAGGTGCCTATTTAGCTGAATCTGATTTGATTTGTTTTGTGGGTAATCCTGACAAATCCGAAGCGGTATTGGTAATTGATCAAGCGGACATTGATTTGGTTGGAGTCGGAAACGAAGTCGACATCAAACTCGATGCCTCCCGATTGGAAACTTTTACTGGCAAGATCAGCTTGATTGCGGAGACCGAAATGGAAGTCGCGTCACCGAATATGACTAGCCAAACCGGCGGTCGTCTTGATTCGACGATGGATGAGTCCGGCCAATTGCGACCGACAAGTACCTCTTACCAAGCGATGGTTCCTCTCGATGGACAGTCAGAAGTCTTCCGAGCAGGTTATCGTGGACAAGCGAGAGTGTATGTAAGGTGGCGATCATTGGGCTGGAGATTATATCGATTCCTTTCCAGGACTTTCCATTTCGATCTATGATCGATGGACGTGCTGGAGATTACCTTTGCAAATTGTGTCGACTTTTCATTTTGGAATGAGTGTTACGGAGTAAAAGAGATGTCAAACGAAGTTGAGAACGGAGCTGTTGCAGCTCAAGCAGAAGGTGCACAGCGCCCTGTTGTTCAACCTGTTCAGGTTCATGTTAAGGACGATGATGCAATTGCTTGCTATGCAAACTTCTGCCGCGTTACCGGTTCACCAGAAGAACTGATTGTTGATTTTGGTTTGAATCCACAACCAGTTGGTGTGCCTAAGGATCCAATCCAAGTCAAACAGCGCGTTATCATGAACTTTTTCACTGCCAAGCGTTTGTTGGCAGCTCTTCAGATGTCAGTTCAACGACACGAAGCGGTATTCGGCGTTTTGGAAACCGACATCCAAAAGCGTCTCCGCGTTCCAAACCAAGGTCAGTAATCGATTGTGGTCTTAACAGCCACACCGCAGCGCAAATCTCAAAAGGCATTGCCCCAACCGGCAATGCCTTTTTTCGTCCCCTCAGGGTGCCACGCATTTTCCCCAAGGTGCCACGCATCTTGCTGCTAGGTGCCACTGCTAGGTGCCACGCATCTTGTCGTTTTTTGCCTCAATTTCGCTCTTGCCAGCATTGTCAGAGGCCATTTTGACTTTACAGAAAGGGCTTGCTTGGCATGATTTGCCTGACACAGCCTTTTTTTGCGATCCCAAGAGACTGCATGCCGCTCTTTTTCCCACTCTAGGTGCAGAACCCTAGCGATCCCACATGTTCACCTTCAAGGAGAGTGGGAGAGTGAATGTTAATTGCTGTATAGAATGCGACACTGCTCTCGAAAATGACCGAGGGCATGAGTGAGCGTGTTGATGCGCTCTTACTTCTTGGCTTTTGCCCCAGGCAGATGCCCCTGCCTTATCGCTGGGCATCTTAGAGTCCCGCAATTCAACTCTTTTGC
>JAFLCP010000023.1:0-27947 GCA_017303505.1 Planctomycetota bacterium
TTGGTATTCTTCCACTGGTTCGCCCAGTTTACCAAGAAAAGAGGGGCATTCCCATGCTGAATCCACCCGACTTACCCTCCTTTTTACTTGCATGTCACTGCACATTGTGCGATTCTCATGCGAAGGGGTGTCCCGCCTCGCGACGATCCGTTCGCTGCCCACTCCAACCAGCGCACAAAAAAACACACAACATGCGCACACATTACCTATAGCGACCAAAATCCTCTCTTATTCAAACCTCTCTCCATGTTTGCTCTCAGAATCATCTCCTCCCTTTTGGTGTTGGCCTTGGTCTTTGCTGGTGAAGCCTCGTTTGGGCAAAATGAAGCAGGCTCAACCGCCACGACTCAACAACCCACCCCACAACCTGACGCCACGACCCCGACAGCGCCAACTCAAGCCGAATCCAATCCAACAGCCGCAGCCCCAACGACTCAGTCATCGACTCCGCCCGCTCCCAACTCAACGGCCACCCCATCCCCATGGCGTTCCGTTGGTTTAGTTGTCTTAGGGGTCGTCTCCGTTCTGTTCATGATGATCGCACTTAAGTTTCATGCCTTTATCGCGCTGATTCTCTCTTCCATTTTTATCAGCTTACTGATCGGTGGAGGTGGTGCGGAACCTGTTCAACGCGTGGCCCGTGAGTTTGGTGCCTCTGCAGGCGGAATCGGCATCGTCATTGGAATGGCGGCGGTTATTGGAAAATGTATGCTCGATAGCGGCGCGGCCGACCGCATCGTTCAGTGGATGCTCAAAATCTTGGGCGCGAAACGCGCCTCACTGGCTCTTTTGAGCAGCGCCTACCTCTTAGCGATCCCCGTATTTTTCGATACCGTCTTTTACCTCCTTGTTCCCCTCGCTCGTTCTTTGCATCGCAAGACGAATAAAAATTATCTGCAGTATTTGATGGCTGTGGGAGCAGGTGGCGCCGTCACGCACACCTTGGTACCACCGACACCTGGTCCACTTTTCGTAGCCAACAATCTCGACGTTAACATGGGAACGATGATCTTGATGGGACTGCTCGTTGCAGCCCCCAGCGCAGCTATTGGCCTACTCTATGCTTGGTGGGCTGACAAAACGGGCCCCGTGCCGATGCGGCCTGTCGGGGGTGTGGTTCGTTCCGATGAAGAACTACCCACACAACTACCATCGCTTTTTATGTCGATGCTTCCCGTTTTGTTGCCCGTTGTTCTAATCTCGCTCTCCACTGTGCTCACGTTGCTCGCTGATAATGAACAACGTGCTCATCTAGCAGCCACCGACATCAAGAGTTGGTCCGAGTTTTCCACTCAACTCAAGACCGAACTTGCGAGCCCCGACAAGTCGATTTTCAAATCACTAGCTCAACAACAGCTTTTGCAAAACTCGACGCTCGAAGGTGTCATCGCAGCCTCCGATTCTGAATCGGCTCGACAACAATTCGTCACAGAACTCAACGTTGCCCTCCGCAGCAAACAGTTTTTCAAAGCGGATGATTTTGCAACGCTTAAGCTGAAAGCTGTTGACGGCAAACCGCTTCCTGCCCCCGGTTTGCGTTCCAAAGCCATCGATGTCGAACGCTACAATCGAGTTGTGCTGGAGTCCGCTTATCCCGCATTGATTGCCGATCACGATTGGAACACTTCGATGCGTCGCTGGTCGGATTGGATGAGCCTTCCCGGCGATCCTAATGTGGCTTTGATCTTGGCGGCTTTGGCATCGCTGTGGGTTTTGTATAAGTCTCAAGGCAAGACTCTCGTTCAGCTTGCGGCGGCAATGGAAGAATCGCTCTTAAGCGCTGGGGTCATTATTCTAATCACAGCCGCAGGTGGAGCATTTGGTAAGATGCTCCAAGAAACACAAATCGCTGACGCCATCAAACAGATTCTTCAAGGATCGGGTGGTGCTGACGTAGCGTTATCTGGCACTGTTTTGATTTTCTTGGCGTGGGGTATCTCCGCTTTCTTGAAGGTCGCACAAGGTTCAAGCACCGTGGCTATGATTGTCGCCTCCGGGATGATGGTAGCTTTAATGAGTCGCGGCACACTCCCGTACCATCCAGTCTACATTGCGATGGCAGTAGGGACCGGTTCGCTAATGGGAAGCTGGATGAACGATAGTGGCTTTTGGGTCTATGCCAAAATGGGTGGACTCACCGAAGGGGAAGCACTGCGCAGTTGGACCATTATGTTGGCCCTGCTTAGTCTGGGTGGTTTGTTAATTACTTGGGCACTGTCGATCGTTATGCCTCTTACGGCTTAAACTCGCAGGGTTACATTTAGCTTTACCGCTAGGTACAATACACGATACCTTTCCCGCCCCAGCCATTATCCTTCCTGCCGCTCCACGGACATGTACCGTTCAACGAGTATCTTCCGTTCAACGGGCATAGATCGTTCAACGGACGTTGACCGCTCCGTGCTTTGCGGAGCTGCGCAATACGATACCTTAATGTGCTCCCACCATGTCGAAACTCCCCGTACATAAGCCGGTCGATTGGCGCCATGCAGGCCTCAATATTCTTGTGCTTACGTCGTTTTGCGGTATCGGCTTTTGGCTTGGGGGAAGCAATGGGGTTCTCTTCGCTGCGGCATTGTTTTTATTCCTCTCCGCATCGCTCCGCGCTCTGTTGGCAAGTCATCATCGCAAAGGTGTTGTCCTGTGCAAGAGTGGAAATTTCGCAGATGCGATTGACGAGTTCAAACGGAGCTTAGCATTCTTCGAGCGTCATGCATGGATTGACCAATACCGTGGTATCACGATGTTGTCCTCCGGGCATTCTTACATCGAGATGGCTCTCGTCTCGATCGGTTTTTCGTATGTCCAATTAAACCAGCGCGAACAAGCTCGCAACTATTATCAAACGTGCTTGAAGTCGTTTCCAACAAGCCATAAGGCGATCGCCGCACTTCATTATCTCGATTCGACCGAGAAAGCCTCTACCGAAGAGGAGATTCACGGATGAAAACTAACAAGCCAGCAACATTCGCAAAGCCCGCGCATCGCAGCATCTTCGTTGCGACTTTCGCGACATTGGTTAGCTTCATTACTTCATCCGGATTCGCGGATGAACGAGAGACTTTCTTCGAAAACAATATACGGCCCATTTTGGTTGAGCAATGTTATACGTGTCATTCCGTTAACGCCAAAACATTGCAAGGTAATCTGTTGGTCGATTCGCCTGCCGCTCTTAGACGTGGTGGTGATTCGGGTCCTGCGGTAGTCCCTCATCAACCTGACGAAAGTACGTTGCTCCAAGCGCTCGAATATGAGCATTGGCAGATGCCACCCACGGGTAAGTTGCCCGATCCCATCATCGCCAACTTTCGAAAATGGATTGCCGACGGCGCGATCGATCCTCGCCCCGAAGTAGCCACCGCACTCCCGACGTCCAACAGCGACCGAAAAGAACTCAGCAAATCTCACTGGGCTTATCAACCCATACAACGTCCCGAAGTACCGAATGTCTCGTCCGATTGGCCGACGACAGTCGTTGACTCATTCATTCAAACTCAAGCCGCCACACTTCGACGAGTCCCCGGACCAGATGCTGATAAAGCCACCTTGCTCCGACGCCTGTACTTAAACTTAATTGGCCTTCCACCCACCGCAGCCGAAGTTCTCGATTTTGTGAGTGATGATAACCCCGATGCGGTCGAACGTGTCGTCGATCGCTTGTTGGCATCTCCACACTACGGTGAACGCTGGGGACGATACTGGTTGGATCTAGCGCGATACGCAGATAGTAATGGTGCGGATGAAAACCACAGCTACCCTGTCGCCTGGCGATATCGCGATTATGTCGTTCGACAACTCAATGCCGACTTGCCGTACGACGAGTTCGTCACCCAACAGCTCGCGGGAGATTTACTTGAAGCCGACTCGTTGGATGAACGCCGAGACCAACTCACAGCGACGGGCTTTCTTGTTCTTGGTCCTAAGATGTTGGCCGAGCAAGACAAGCCGAAAATGATCGCCGACTTGGTCGATGAACAGCTCGATACGCTTGGCCAATCGCTACTTGCCATGACCGTTGGTTGTGCCCGTTGCCATGACCATAAGTTCGACCCCGTCTCGACCGAAGATTACTACGCATTGGCCGGTATCATGCACAGTACCAAATCGATGGCCAATCTCGATTTTGTCAGTCAATGGAATACTCGTACGTTGCCCGACCCGGTCATCGAAGCCCAAGTACAGGCTCACCAAGAAGTGATTGCGAAAGCCGAAGCCGAACTTATTCAACTCTCGATGAAAGCCGAGAAGGAGCGAACGGAAGAAGAGAAGCAAGCCATCGAAAAAGCCAAACAAAACTTAGAGGCTCTCAAGAAAAACGCCCCATCTCTTCCACAAGTGATGGCCGTCGACGAGGCCGCTGTTAAACTCGTTCCTATCCATGTACGCGGAAACCACCTGCAATTGAAAGGTGATCCCGTAGCGCGCCGACTACCTTCTCTTTTTGAGAACTCTATGCCGCACCCCACTATGCCAGAACAACGAAGCGGCCGCCTGGAACTAGCGCATTCTCTTTTTCATTCTCAAAATCCTCTCACCTCGCGTGTGATCGTAAACCGACTGTGGGCTTGGCTCTACGGACAAGGAATCGTGCGGTCGGTTTCCAACTTCGGTATCAAAGGCGATACTCCGAGTCATCCTGAATTGCTCGATTGGCTCGCAGCCGAAATGATGCACCAAGACTGGTCACTCAAAGCTATGCAACGCAAACTTGTTTTGTCGCGCACGTTCCGCCTCAGTAGTATTCCAGCGTCTGATGCGGCTATAGCTGATCCAGACAATCGACACTGGACGCACTATCCAATGCGCCGCTTGGAGATCGAACCGCTACGAGACAGCCTATTGAGTATCGGCGGAAACCTCGATCGACAAATGGGTGGCCAAGCTGCATCCATTTATGGTGGCAACTATAGTGAAGATGGACGAGGAAAAAACGAATTCGATGCTTTGCGCAGAACCATCTACCTGCCTGTAAACCGAGCCGCGTTGCATGAACTACTAGCGACGTTTGACTATGTCGAATCGGGAGTATCTGTCGGCAAACGCAATTCGACAGTCGTTCCGCACCAAATGTTGTTCTTGATGAATCATCCCTTGGCTAGACAACAAGCCAGCGAACTGGTTCGTCGCATCTCCATACATCCTTTACTAGGTGATTCGCGGTTAGCGTCAGATGCGACTATTGCAAGGATACAAATCATGTATCTCGAATTGTTCGGGAGACTTCCCGACGATGTGGAAGTGAAGTTCGGCCAAGAGTTTCTGCAACAAGTCGTTTCCGCTGAATCACCTGACACCATTCTGGAAAACGCTACAGTCACCGCACAAACACAAGCTTGGACCGAATATGGTCATGCGTTGATCACAACCAACGAATTCATGTACATTCCTTAGATTCGAAAGATGCACCCTATGCCCTATCAAGCTGCCTCATTCGATTCTGCTGCTGGGTTTTCACGGCGAAGCCTTCTCAAAAAATCAGCCTTAGGTTTTGGCGCGATTGCCCTGGCCGATATCCTTGCGCGAGAAGGGGAGGGGAGTGAGCGGTCGCTCAAGTCACCACATTTTGCGCCACGCGCCAAACGAGTCATTTTTCTTTTCATGCATGGTGGCCCATCGGCTATTGATACGTTCGACTATAAACCGCTGCTCGAACGCGATAATGGTAAACCTTTGCCATTCGAAAAACCGAGAATTCAATTCGCCCAAACAGGCAACCTGTTGCGCAGTCCGTGGAAGTTTCGACAGTATGGCCAAAGCGGCGCATGGGTGAGCGATCTATTTCCCGAAGTCGGCCGATGTGTCGATGACCTTTGCTTCATCAAATCGATGCACGGCTCTAATGAAGCCCATGGCGGAGCGTTGCTCAAAATTCACACCGGTAGCGATACCTTTGTACGCCCCAGTAAAGGTGCATGGGTTTCTTACGGCCTCGGCACTGAAAATACCAATCTTCCCGCCTTCGTGACCATCAACCCAACTTTAGGTCATGGTGGAGTACAGAACTTTGGTTCTGGCTTTCTCCCACCCGAACACCAAGCCACTTGCATAGGTTCCAGCGGTGCTGCGATGAAGAACGCAACAATCGCGAATCTAACACCGCCGAACGCCAAACGCTACGATCAAAGAAAACAACTCGACTTCGTACAAAAACTCAACCATCATCAACTAAATCGATACGAACATTCGCCAGAACTTGACGCCCGAATTGAATCGCTGGAACTTGCATTCAGAATGCAAATGGAAGCCCCTGATGTTCTCGATCTAAATCAAGAAACTTCCGCCACACATCAGCTCTATGGAATTGACCAACCCCACACAGAAAACTTTGGCCGCGAGTGCTTGCTCGCTCGCCGCCTCAGCGAAGCGGGAGTTCGATTTGTCCAGGTAAGTCATGCTTATTGGGATCAGCATTCCGAACTCAAAGAAAAACACTCGGAGTTAGCTGCACAGGTCGACCGTCCCATAGCAGGTCTACTAAAAGATCTGAAACAACGCGGGCTACTGGATGAAACGCTGGTGATTTGGGGAGCCGAATTTGGCCGCACGCCAACGGCGCAAGGCAACAACGGCCGCGATCATAATCCCCACGCTTTTACCTATTGGTTTGCCGGCGGTGGAGTAAAACCCGGTTTCAGCTACGGCAACAGCGATGATTATGGGTTTTATGCGGTAGATCAAAAAGTGCACGTCCATGACTACCATGCCACGCTGCTCCATTTGCTCGGTTTGGACCATGAAAAACTTACGTTTCATTACGGCGGACGCGATTTCCGTCTCACCGATATACATGGCCGTGTCATCCACGATATCATGACCTAGACCCATTTCTCTCCTCCTCAACAGGTTGGCATACATCATGAAATCCGGCAGCAGATTTTGGTGCATTCTATCCCTGGTAGCTGTGACGCTTCTCGCATGCACCAAGGATATTCAAGCACAAACTTCGAAAGATTCGATCCCATTTTATGTGGGCACCTACACTGCCCGAACCAGTCAAGGAATCTATCGATCGGAACTCGATACAGCTACAGGTAAGATGGCTCCTCCCAAGTTAGTAGCCAAACTGACCAACCCTTCGTATCTCTGTATTCATCCCAGTGGAAATTATCTTTATGCGGTAACCGAAACGGTTCGAGGTGCTGGCGGAGAAGATGCTCGCGTGATGGCTTATAAGATCGAAGCCAATGGCGACCTGACGCTCATCAATTCACAACGTGCGGAAGGTGACATTCCCTGTTACGTATCGACCGACAAAGAGGGCAAACTTGCTTTTGTTGCCAACTATGGCAACGGCAGCCTTGCGATGTTACCCATCAATAACGATGGCTCGCTCAAAGCAGCTGTTTCAGTGGTTCAGCATGAAGGTTCGAGCGTGAACCAACAACGTCAAATGGGACCTCATGCCCACAGCATTTTGTTCGATCGTTCGGAAAAGTGGCTCTGCTCAGCCGACCTAGGAATCGACAAAGTTCTGACTTACCGCGTGGATCGAGACAAGAACAAATTGGTCCCAGCTCCCGTACCATTTTTGCAACAACCTGCTGGTGCTGGCCCGCGTCACCTTGATTTTTCACCCGATGGTAAATGGGCCATTATCAACAACGAACTCACTTCATCGGTAACCTTAGCCGCCTGGGATTCAGAGAAGGGTTCATTCACCTCCAAAGACCTGCAAAGCACCTTACCAGCAGATTACAAAGAACCTGGCAATAGCACGGCCGAAGCTCTATTCAGTCCTGACGGCAGCTTTGCTTATGTTTCCAATCGCGGCCATAACAGCATTGCCATCTTCAAAGTGGATCGCACGCAAGGAAAACTCATTCCACTGGGCCATGAATCGACTCGCGGCAAAGTGCCTCGCAATTTCCGCTTTGATCCCACCGGCAAATATTTGTTAGCAGAAAATCAAGACAGCGATTCCATTCATTCGTTTGAATTCGATTCCAAGACAGGCAAACTCAAACCGACAGGCGAAAGCATTGAAGTTGGAATGCCAGTTTGTATCAAATTTCTAACGCGCAAATAGCGTTCAAGCGGAACCGACCTTAGGCACGGCTCTGAACGATTTCCCTATCGATCGATAGAAAGATTGAAATGACCCAACCTGGCACTGACCCCAGTCGATATCGATCCATAGAATGCCCAGAAGAGCGGGCTATCGCAATTGCGGTAGCCGCTCATTCAGGACAACGTGACAAAGCGGGTGAACCATATCTTTATCATCTGCTGCGAGTCATGTTATCGGTCGAAGGTTCTTCACTTCGACAAGTCGCTCTACTGCACGATTTACTTGAAGATACTGAGTGGACCGCAGGGGACCTCAAGCTGGCGGGAATGTCACAATCCGTGATTGAAGCGCTCGAACTATTGACTCACAAATCCACCGACAGCTATGCCGATTATGTCGTTCGCTTGTCAAGGAATTCACTGGCCAAAGCCAGTAAGCTTGCAGACCTCAACGACAACTATCGCTTGAGTCGGGTCGCATTTCGAGATGGACATCATGAGGAAGATTCACGGCGAATCAGTCGCTACATTTTAAGCCACGACTTTCTTATGGAGCGTATTTCTGAAAAAGAATATCGCGAGAGAATGGCGGCTATTGAAGCGGACGCATAAACCAACAGATTGGCTACAGCGCCTATCATCCAACAGCCTAAACCTTGAGCTTCTTCCATTTCCCATGCAAAAAACGTGCGGTCAGTAGCGTTGCTCTGACCACCAGATCACTTACCATCGCGCACCAAGCACCTTGCACGCCCCAGCCTAATCCGCGCCAGTGCTCCGATAGCCAGGGGAGCTCGCTACAGGCCAATACATAAGTGAGCGGGATACGAATGAGCACAAAACATATAAACGTAATCGCTAAAGGTCCCTTTGTATCTCCCGCACCGCGCAAGGCACCTGAGAACGCAAGAACAACTGCCAAAGGTAAGAGTCCCAGGCTTACGATTCGCAACAATGTGGCAGATTCCACAACCAATTGTCGATCCTTATCGGCAACAAACAGGCCGACAACAAATTCACTAGAAGTCAAAAAGAGAATCACAGCCAAGGACATCGTAAGACAACTGAGCAGACAGGTAATCCAAATGGCTTGGCTAGCGCGTTGATATTGTTTGGCGCCGAGGAACTGTCCAGCCAAGGTTGCCGCAGAAACTTGAAAGGCAGTCCCGGGTGCATAGGCAATCGCTTCAACCCGAATCGCCAAACCATGTGCGGCTGCAGCCAGCGTTCCCAAACTATTGATGATTCCGACAAACCACAGATGGCAAAACACGGTGGCCATCATATCGGTGCCACCAGGCAACCCGACTTTCAAGATTCTTGTCATTTGAATCTGATTCGGAATCATGCTCTGCAGACTCAATTTCAGTCCGAATATTCCTGACAAGAGCCCCCAAGCAACCAAAGCGGATCCAACCACATAACCCGCAGCCGTGCCGATCGCCAATCCTTCCCAACCGTACTTGGGCATTCCTAACGAACCGGAAACAAGCAGAAAACTCAACAGAGTGTTAACAATATTGACCGTCCCCATAACCCACAGACCACTAACGGTGTTCCCTGCCCCTCTCAACGCCGCTACACCTACTTGTTGAAATGCCATGAGCGGGATGATCGGAATAATCCAACGCAAATATTGCCCGGCTGCGATGCGAGACTCTTCGCTGAGTTGCAACCAGGACAAAAGGGTGTCGCTCCCGAACCAAAAACAAACCAGCATCAGCATGGAAAAGAAGAAGCCAATGACAATGGCTTGATTGGCAACCCAATTTGCGGCTTGACGATCACCACCTCCCACTTCTCTCGCGACAACGGCGGTGGTACCGATACTCACCACGCTCATTAATGCGGGAATCATCCACAACAGATAGGCCATCTGCCCCATCGCGGCCATATGATATGTTTCGAGGTATTGGCCAGTGAGCATCGTATCAACTAGGCCAACCATCAGCACCAACAGTTGCTCAAGAAACACGGGCCAAGCTAGCCATAAGATCGGTATCAATAGAGTTGGTTGATCAACCAGCGGTACCCGCGGCTTCATGCATCCCTCTCAACCGCCGTCGAAGCAGATTGCATGCTGAAGTGATCTGCCTGCATGAGCTCACGCAGGGCTCGCAAAAGCTGTTGGATATGCTCGTCTGTATGAGCTGTTGTCAAACTAATTCTCAATAAAGATTTACCAGCCGGTACAGTAGGTGGCCGAATCCCAGGAACGTAACAATCCTTGGTCATTAGTGCCATGGAATAGGCCACACAAAGATTCGCGTCTCCCACAAAAATCGGAACAATTGGACTATCGGTACCACCAACATTCCAACCCTGCTCGCGCAAAGCTTTTCGTAGCTGAACCGCCCTGTTCCTTAGTTCCTTTCGTTCCTGTGACATGGTCTTGATAAGCTCAAATGAAGCCAAGGCCGTCTGCGCGATTACAGCTGGCATCGACGTTGAGAACATATAGCCTCGCCCGCGATGCATCGCTAAGTCAATGAATGACTGTGGCCCAACTAAGAAGCCACCAAGCCCACCGACAGCTTTGCTCATCGTTCCCGTTCGAACGCGAACACGCTCCTTGCAGCCTGATTCTTGTACCCACCCTTCGCCATTTTCGCCGTACACTCCGGTGGCATGTGCTTCATCGGCCACCACTAAACAATCAAATCGATCGGCGAGGTCGCAAATCTCTTTGAGCGGTGCCAAATCTCCATCCATGCTAAACAGCGAATCGGTTACGATGATGGCCCGCCGAAAGCGACTGCGATGGGCGGCCAATTGTTCTGCCAAATCTGCTACGTCGACATGCCGATAACGACAGATCTCTGCGCCCGACAAACGACAACCATCAATCAAACTAGCATGATTGAGTTGATCGCTATAGATGCCGTCACCCCGAGCTACGAGTGTCACAACGGCGGCGACATTGGCCGCATAGCCAGTCGAGAAGAGCAAAGCCGCTTCAGTGGCCTCAAACTCTGAAATGGTTTTCTCTAGTTCAAAATGGGCTGGGGTGCGACCCGAGACAAGTGGACTTGCGCCGCTCCCCCAACCATACATCTCAACACTCTCCTGAACCCTTCGAGCAATCGTCGGGTGACAAGAGAGATTGAGATAATCATTGGAACCAAAGTTTGCGATACGACGACCATTCGATTCGATTTCACCGGCCGCTTCTGGTCGGCGCACGAAGTGCCGGAGACGACGTCGTCGCCCTTCCGACTCTAGCTCTTCGAGCTCGGCTTCCCAATACTTCTGCCATTCAGCCCCAGCGGACGTCATCGATGCGAGTTACTTCGTGGTAAACGAAGTCCCCCATTTATCGCTAAAGACATACTCCGCTATCTTCTTGCGAGTCCGCGCCTTGGTGTCGCGTCCCACTAGTCCCTCTTGTCCAGGCATCGGCTCAGTGGCCGCATAACCTATGGCAATCGCAGTCTGCGGAACGTATCCATCAGGAATGGCGTACTCCTGCCGAATGCGACTCAAGTTAATACCCGCCATCTGATGGACGTGCAATCCAACTGCAGTCGCTTGTAAACTCAATTGGGCCACTGCCTGTCCTAAGTCATACGCATGAGCGCGATTTGGAGTCCCGTTGTGAGAGAAATTCTCTTTGCTCACTGCAATCAATAACGCACCGGCAAACTTGGCCCACACTTGATTCGCTTCCAATAAACAACCTAACATTTTTTCAAAGGCTGCTGGGTTGCTCTTTTCCGCCAACACGAAATACCACGGCTGCTCGTTATAACTCGACGCTGCCCAGCGAGTCGCTTCGAGACACTGTAACAACAAATCGCCAGGCACTGGTTGATCGTCGAAACAATACGGACTCCAGCGTTCGAGCATTTCGGGCATCACACTGTAGTCGGACTCACCTTTTTTCACATGACTCATGAACTCAATATCCTTACCTGTTATTCAACCTTAGGTTCACTTGAATGAAAACGAAAATCATCGAATGCCACATGTCCCCATTCGTTATCCTTCTTGTCGACGATATGAAGCGTGACATCTTTACCTTGATAAGCGGAAAGATCTACCACGACGCGGCGCAGCTGATCTTGGTTCTTACCGGTGGCCATAAAAAGTACAGTCCCGCTTTTCGATTCGCGCAGTTCGACAAAAGTAGAATCACTTTCGCCACCACCGATTAAGAATGAGGCCCAAGGATGAGTGACCTTGAAAGATCGGCTTGTCAATTCACCGACCGTTTTATCTCCCACAAACTTCTCGGTGGCAATCCAGTGCTTGCCTTGTTGCCCCGCAACCAAATTGGGTTGAGCCACTTTGAGCTCTTCCATATTTGCAGGTTGGCGAATCATCGCGCCTCCGTCCGCATCCCAATCGCGCAGATCACCCGCTTCAAAATCAAAATTAAGTGGTACTTTCCCATCAGCACTCGGTCTAAATCCACCCAGGCTATCATCGATGGCCACAAACATAGTTGCTGTTGGCTGTTCGCTCGCTGCGACAGGTAACTGAGAGGCATCCTCTACCTGCACATGCACAAATACTCCACGTTTATTGCCAACTACGATATCACCTCGACCGTCGTTATTGACATCGTTCACCATCACCTCGGTACCCACGCCACTATTTCGATCAATAACATGTGGAATAAATCGCAGGCCGGATGGAGTGCGCGCCGTTTCAAACCAAATCAATAAGGCAGGTTCGTTTTCTCCCGCATCACCACCGTTGTGAGCCCACCAACGTTTTCCAGTGACAATATCGGGGATACCATCGCGATTGATATCCGCAATATCAACTGCATGGAGTTGGGAAACAGCTAAGCCAGTTGGACTCGTTTCCACTTTCTCGGTCATGATGTCATATCGCTTGAATTGATCTCCCTTGTCGTCGGTTTGTTTGTAATACGCCAAACCGAAGCCGTGGGCAGCTAGGCTGGTGACAACTTCATTCTTCCCGTCGCCATCCAAATCGACGGCATACATTTGGGCGCCACCTGGCCCTGAGAATGCAACTTGATGAAAAGGCCATGGGCTTTGCGTTCGGTCTGCAGGCTGTTCCCACCAGCCATCTTTTTCAAGCACGTCCATACGACCATCATTGTTCACATCTCCAATTCCTAGACCGTGGGTGAAACGCTGATACCCGCGTACTGGAGTGATGGCGCGAAATGTCCACGGCTTGGTTGGATCGGCACCAACTTCTGTATAGCCATAAGCTCCATTCATCGCACAAATCAATTCAGGTTTTCCATCGCCTGTAAGATCACCCCAAATCGGTGACTCATTATCAACAATTGGAATCGTTTCAAAACGTTCCCAGGGGCCTTTGCGACTATTTCCCGCTCCGGGGTTCTTCTGCCACCAACCTGGGGCACCAGGAAAACCAACGTAGACAACATCTTTGTCCCCATCGTTGTCGACATCGTCGGTAAATGCGAAAAAGTTGTCCGAATAGCCATTCACCGAGTACGGCTTGGGTTCATAAATGGCCGTTTTTTCTTGGAATGTAGGCCCCCAATAGATCCAAGGGCCAGCGACTATATCCCCCTGCCCATCGGCATCAAAATCGGCAGCAGCCGCCCCTTCCGCGAAAAACTCCTGGTTTAGAACATGCTTTTTGAACTGCACTTCAGCAGCGCTCGTTCGATTAAAGGGCGTGATCAGCATTCCAAATGTGACAAATTGTGCGATTGCTGTACAATAAAGGGGTACGCGAATGGAGAGGAGTTTGCGAGGCATTCGATCGTCGGTTGATAAACCGCCTCCGGTGGGACATGAGCCGATAGAAAACGAAAAGCTTAGAACCTCGGCAATGCCCATGAGGCAATCCGTTAGGTCAATGCGTGCCATATAACCATCCTATTCTATTCCATTCGCTCCCGCCTCGAAATCGGCCCCCGCTTGCCTATTAGTGACAATAAAGGAAGTAATATGAAAACCACTCAGTCTGTTTCCCTCACCCGCCAGCTCTCTTGGCTCAGCCTGACATTGTTGACATGTTGCTGGTCTATGGTTTTGACTGGCATGAGCTGGGCTGCTCCGCAGGAAAAAGGAACCTCAACTGCAGAGAAGGCTGAGAACGAGAAGGAGAAAAAATTGGAAACTGCAACTTTCGGATCGGGTTGTTTTTGGTGTACGGAAGCCGTTTTTCAACGAGTCAAGGGTGTTGAAAAAGTAGCATCCGGCTACATGGGTGGTAAAACCAAGAATCCAACCTATAAGGACGTCTGCACCGGCCTAACCGGTCACGCCGAAGTCATCCAAGTTCAATACGATCCTTCTGTTGTCTCGTTCGCGGAACTTTTAGAAGTCTTTTGGAAAACACATGATCCAACTACTCTGAACCGACAAGGAGCTGATGAAGGAACGCAATATCGTTCTGTGGTTTTCTTCCACTCCAAAGCCCAGCAAGAAGAAGCGGAACTCTACAAGAAGAAACTCGATGAAGCCAAGATCTATCCCGATCCCATCGTGACCGAAATCAGTCCCGCCTCTGAATTTTATGTCGCTGAAGGTTATCACCAGAATTACTTCAACGATAATCCGAACCAAGGTTATTGCCGTTTGGTCATCACACCCAAACTGGAAAAATTCGAAAAAGTATTCAAAGACAAGTTGAAGAAGTAAATTGTTGGAACGCCCGACTCCTGAGATCTAGGTTCCAACTTGTGTCACTGGCTGCGCGAGTTGCCCGCAAGCAGCTTGAACATCACTTCCCATTGAATATCGGAACGTGGTGAAAATACCTGCTTCTCGCAACTTGCGCCAAAACACTTCCCGTCTCTCGCGCGGTGTAGATTCCCACGCTCCAATCGTCGGTATCGGGTTGTAGGGAATCAAATTCACGATGCAGGGAATTCCTTGCAAGTACTCAATCAATGCTTCCGCATCTTCGACTCCATCATTCAACTCATGGATCAAGATGTGTTCAATCATGACCGGACCTTGCTCGCGGAACAGTCGCGGGCGATTCGCAATATCTCGCAAGGCAGAATGCAGACCATCCCAAGTGATTTGCCTGGTCCATGGAACAAGCTTCTGTCGTTTTTCAGGAATGGCACTGTGCAAACTCAGCGCGATTTGAATTCCCGGAAATCGATCCGCAAGCCGAATCATGGCATCTGGAATCCCCACCGTCGAAACCGTGATGCGGCGTGGAGGAATTCGAAAAGCATTGGGTGACATCAAGAGGTCCAAAGCCGGATAGACATTCTCTTCGTTGTGCAGGGGCTCACCCATTCCCATGAAGACAACGTTTCGCAAGCGTCGACCACTTTCGCGTGCTTCCCACGCAGCCAACAACACTTGCTCGGCAATTTCAAAGGCGTTCAGGCTGCGATGCAGCTTCATTCGTGCGGTTGCACAGAATGGGCATCCCGCTTGGCAGCCCACTTGCGTTGAAACACAAACGGCAGTCCGCGATGTTTCCGCCCGAATAACCACGGTTTCAATGCGATATCCATCAGGTGTTTGCAGGACTAACTTGGTAGAGCCATCAAGGTTCGAATTATGTCTCTCGACTACCGCAAGCGTTAAACGATCAAAGTGCTTGAGGGCCGCTTCTCGTTCCGCTTCTCCTAGCTTGACGAAAGCCGTCTCGAAACTATCAAACATCTGATACAGAGCGTATCGAGTCCGACGAATGCGATCCGGATCAATACGATGCAACTTACGAAATTGCTCTACGGCTGATTCATCATGAAACAAAGGTCGAGCAGTAACTGGCAGCATCTTCGTGTTCCAAAAGAAACGCAGCTCAGAGAAAACTCCGAGCTGCAATATCTATAACTTAACCAACAACATTAGGTTTAGCCGAGGTCCGCCAAGGCTTTCTTGGCAACAGCGACGCATTCGCGGATGTCTTCCACTGGGTTTTCTGGATTCTCTTCATATTCCAAAGACATCGCGCCGTCTGCAGGGAAGTCGGTCGACAGCAACGCTTCGAATACGCCTCGAACGTCCAAATGCCCTTTGCCCAAAATCACACCCTTGGTGACATCCTTCTCATCGGCAAAGTCCTTCAAGTGAATGCCATACAAGCGTCCCTTGAGTGCACGAATCACCTCAACAGGTTTTTCACCCGAACGAATGTAATGCCCCAAGTCAGCGCAGGCACCGATGCGTGGATCGTGTCCTTCAATGGCTCGCAAAGTGTCAACCACTTTGTTGTAGCGATGACGTGGGCCATGGTTATGAATCGCAATGCGAATATCAAATTCCTTCACCAACTCATCCAACAAACCCATAGCTTTGGGATCTGGATCTGCCGAGATATTGCGGATACCTGCCGCTTTAGCAAATTCAAATACTTTTCGATTGGCAGCTTGATCCATACCGAAACCGTTAACACCGTGCGCCGAAATGGTCAAACCTAAATCTTCCACTTTCTTGCGCATCGCAGCGATCGCTTCGGCGCTCGACTCCAGCGGGAACATGCCGCTATAGAATTCGACTTGTTCGAATCCAAGTTCTTTCGCGGACTTCAAGGCCTTATCCACATCAAAGCCGCGCAGCGAATAGAGCTGAATTCCTAACTTTAGCTTCGATGCCGGTGTGGCCCCAACGGCAACGCGCGACAGGAAAGATGGAAGAGTGGCAACAGCTGCCCCAGCGATCATGGTTTGAGAGAGAAAACGACGGCGAGAATACACGGCAGGAAACTCCGGCAAGTGAGAGGAAACGACTCGACGTTTTAATGGTAACCAATTCAGCGGCTGCGACCAGCCAAAACTCGCCTGAAACCGACTCACACCCCCAGAAAGAACGGCCGATTTTGCTCGAAATCCAAGCCAAATCGTCGTTTAGTTCCACTTACGGTACGAGATCTGCTGAAACCTCACGAGCAACAAAACGCATTCCAAACCCAAGCCTCTTTACGCTCTCCCCATTCACGTTCGGCCCACATGCATCAGCGTTGCATCTACGTTATCAGCTCTTCACTGTTTCCTGTTCCAGTGTCTCAAAATGCTGTTCGCACCAACGCAGCAACGGACCGGATGCTTCTTGTTCTTCGCTCACTACCTGGGACGCTCCTGCACTAATCAATTGACTTATGCACGCTTCGAATCGGCAGCGTACCAATACCTTAACCGTTCGATTAACCTTGCGAACATTCCGCAACACTTGGAGCGCAAGATCGTCGGTCGGTATGGCAATCACAACTAAACCACTTTCGTCGATCAATGCCTTTTCAAGCACACTTGCATCGCGAGCATCTCCCGCCAATGTGCTAATTCCCTGCTGTGCAAAAGGATGAAGGTTGATCGGACTCAAGTCCACCAGTACTAACTCGACACCCAGATTATTCAAGCGATTCGCTAATTGACGCCCGATCGGGCCAATCCCAATCACGACCGCTCGACGTCTATCACCCCGTTCCGTCTTACTACGAATCTTATCGTTGACGACAACACCATCCACATTGGTCCACTGCAAACCGAATTTGAGCAACAACGGAGTGAGTATCAGTGTCCCCAAAGCGATAAACAACATGCGGTTGTAATCTTCGTGGCTGATGATGCCTTCGCTTACCCCCTTTGAAACCAACAAGAAAGAGAACTCACCCAACTGCGCCAGTCCAAGCCCCATCCCGAAAGCGGCTTTCCAATTTAATCCTGACACGCGCAGTGCCAACGCAGCTCCACAAGTTTTCAGCGTGAGCATACCAACCACGCCTAGTGTGAGGAGAACAGGCTCGTAGAGAAATGCAGCAGGCCGCAACAAAGTACCTAGCGTGACGAAGAACACGGCTGCGAAAGTTTCACGATACGGAAGCAGGATCGTATCAATTTGCTTGGTCAAGCGGGTGCCGCTGAGAGTGACTCCGGCCGCTAAAGCTCCAATAGCTGGTGGCAAACCCAGCAGATATGCACCCCAACATGTACCACCCAGTACGCACAATGCAAATAGCACTACTATTTCCACGCTGCGAAGTTCGGCCATCATCGCAATGACAAACCGGTGCATAAAGCTGCGCACAATCACAACCGTTGCAATAAACAAGAGGGACTTAAGTCCAAGTTCTACGTAATCAAGAACTGTGGGTGGATCTCCTCCCCCTATCAACAATGGAACCAACAATAGAAGTGGAACCAAAGCAATGTCCTGAAATAACAACACGCCCAGCGCTCTGAGACCGTGCGGAGTAGCGGTTTGGCCAATTTCGATCAAGGCGCGAAAGACCAAAACGGTGGAACTCAAAGCGCCGGCGCACCCTGCTAAGACGGCAGCGTTCCATTCCAGCCCCATCCAGCGAGCCATCAAAGTCAACGGAATGGCAACCGCCAACATTTGAACGGGCCCGGCTGTAACAAGGAACTTTCCAAGCTTAGCGAGTTCGCTTCTTGAAAATTCAATCCCTACGGCGAAGAGCAAAAACAGAGCGCCTGTTTCCGCCAACAATTCCATCTGATGATCTTCAGCTGGGATCCAATTCAAACCACCGACACCGATCACGGAACCAACCACTAGATAGCCGATCAACAGCGACAGCTTCAATTTGCGACAAACAATCCCTGCCACCAATCCAGCGCTGAGAATGATCAATAGATCTTTTACGAATTCACTTACTTCAGGAAGTTCCACGATCCGTCGCTTACCTTTGCAGAATTATCGATCCAAAAAACGCTACAGGGATTCATAGCCCTCACTCTGGCTGACGAATTATTGACCTATCCCACAGTATTCACAATGCCTGTCGCGCTGGAATAGCACTCTCTAACATCGAAGCAAGGAAACCAGAGTGGTCGTATCAATCACATCTTGCATACACGGTCGACCATACTCAGCAGCACCGGTCCATACCGTTAAGTTCCTGGTCAAGCGAGCGGTTCCCGCATGATGCGTATGACCACATAAAACGTGAAACAGATGCCCCTCGTATTGTGTCGAGAATTCGAGCAGAACTTCTCCCATAACACGACTCACGAAATACGGAGCCCAATGATCATCGGTCAATTGCCCCTCATACCAACATGCTTCTCGAAACGGTGGCACATGGGTAGCAATGAGAAGGCGATCATATTTTTCGCAGGCCCGTGACAGAGTTTCGCGAAACGTCGAAGCACACTTCTGGGCAAGTTCCTTCATTATCGCGAGATCCGCAGTGAGATCCAATCCAGAATAATCCTTTATGCGTTTGAAGTCGTTAAGTCTAACTGGCGAGGAAAGCGCGTCGCCAAATCCCCCATCAGCCCAACCATCATTTCCGATCAATACCCAGCCATCCTCGAGTGGCACCAAGATTCCGTCATGCAAGTAAGATAGTTGCGGTCGCTCCCCGCAGAGCATCTGCATCTCAGCGCGCACGGTCGCGACTTGACTTCCGTAAAAATCATGATTACCAAGCACAAAATGGACTGGTATCGATAAGGATTCTTGAATCCGGGCTAGTTGCCAACTGATATCGTCGGACTCAGAGATATCGCCTGTGATCAAGAGGCGATCACCGGCAATCAACCGCATGGAATTGATCCATGCTTCCCAAACATCGTGGCGTGCAAAATTCAAATGTGGATCGGTGACCCAAATGATTTGCATTTTAGCACCCGTTCCTGATTACAGATCGATTCTCACCTTCGAACTCACGACGACGCTAGGCCTTGCCATTGACTAAGCAGAAAGAGGCTTGCGAAATCGCATTCCATTTTGCCGCAACCGAAATCCAAGTCGCTGCAAAATGCCGGCCGTCGTTGGTTCCAGGGCATCAGCACAATAACGAACAGCCGTGTATCGATCCATTTGCAATTGTCGCAACGATTCGGCTAACAAATACAACAGTCGTTCGCGATCCTCAAGTTCGGTCGGTATCTCCAACGGCCATAACCGAAGTGGTGCTCCCGCAGTTCCCAAGATCATTGGATCATGTTGCCAGAACACAACGCGAGAATGGATTCGGTTTTCTTCGCGCAGCGTTAATTGAAACGCAAACATTTCTGCGTGCCCTAGAACACATGAATACCACCAAGGTATCTCTGGTTCGCTGAGCATCTTATTGACATACGTTTGCCTCCGGATCTGCATTTGGTTGCGATCCATTGGCTGACGATATTGTCCCAAAACCAACTCCCAACTTTCACTTACGCTGCTGGGAGCAAAACCAAACTTAGTCAACCATGCCTGCAACTGACGCTCTTCAGCTAACACGCCCAACATGCCATCGCCGGGTGCAAGTCCCAAATAAAACGGGACTTCAGGTGGTTCACCAACCGCGACGATGTCCTTAGCACCCCGGCTGAGTGCATAGTTTTCCGCAGTTTCAAACAACAAGGCCGCTACCTCGTTGCTCGTATCCGACGGGGCAACACATAACGCGGATAAGAATGCGCGATGATACGAAATCTCCGCACCATCAGGCCGGCTTCCAAAGCCAATGTGCACGAACCCATCAATCCCACGCTCACCCACCGACACAAATAAGCCCTGGGATTCAAAATAGACTTTCGAAGCGACGCAGTTTTCAAAAACCGCCGCATTCATAGGCGCAGAAATACCCGAATGAGCGTGATAGGCTTGCCATACCGCCGCTAATTGACGCGGATCCGTGTTGCGGAATTCTCGAATCTCCCTCAACACTCCCATCGCTCCCTCATCAAACTCTTCATATCTCGTTTGATCCGTCCACGCGGTGACATCAATTCAGATCACATCTTCCCCACTACTCGCCATCTATTGCACAACATTTGCAATAACATCACACACCGCCCACGCTCACTGCGAAGCCTTAGGGAAGTGGATCTGCGAAACGCCAAGCTGGCGCGGCTTGCTGTGGAATCCCTTCATTCTTCAATCGTAATCTTAGCAATTCAATCGGGAGTGAATTCTCCTGGAGAATCCGATCGTGGAACTCTCTGTTCGTCATTTGTCCCGATTGTACGAATTCTTTGTGCATGGACCGTATCTGCAAGCCCCCCAACATATAGGCTGCCTGGTAGAGTGGACCATAATTGCCCATGATGGACCGTCGTACTTCGGCGGCAGCAGCCGACCGTTCGTGCCCCACTCGCTCGACCAAGAAATCAACACATTGTTCTGGAGTCATTTTTCCTAAATGATATCCCAAAGAAAAAATGATTCGGGCACAACGGTGTTTTCTCCAAAAAAGCATACCAATACGATCCTCTGGCGTCTTTGGAAATCCGAGATCCCACAACAACATTTCCCAATATAGAGCCCATCCTTCAACCCAAAAGGGTGTTGAGAACGTATTTCGATAGGGGTGATAACGCGCGGTCATATAGTATTGCAAATGGTGACCGGGTATCAGCTCATGTTGTACTGTAGCTCTTGAGAAATGGATATTGTTGCTGCGCAAGCTCATCAATTTTTCATCGTGCGACATCGTATTGGTGGGGAAGGAAACAATGATGGTAGGGCCACCTAGAAAATAGGGACTTACCCGCTGTCGTTCCGGCGACATCATGTCCATTCGCCAACCGGTTTGAGCTAAGTTAGGAACGGTCACCAAATCATGAGTTTCCAAAAATCGAATCGCTTCCCAGGCAAGGTCGCGGATCATCTCCGGTTGCTTGCCAGGTTCGACATGCAATCCCTTCACATGCTCTAACGCTTTCTTCCAATCACCATCGAAGCCCAGCTCACGTGACGCAATTTCACCCTGGGCATCGCACCACGCGAATTCTCGTTCCGCAATTCGAATCAACTCTTCAGGCGTATGAGCAATCCATTCGTACTTGAGCTCTTCGCGCAGAGCAGCGTCCCCTAATGGGAAACCGATGATCGTGTCTTTATCCTCTTCGGGCACACCGACAATTTGACGGCGAATCACGCGACCGTGGTCTGCCAAACTGGCTTGCATTTTCTTTATCGGTGCCTCGCACCACCAAGAATACATCGGATCGTAGCCCGTATAAAATCGATCCAACTCCGCCAAGGTTCGCCGCCATTGATCAATTAAATCTGCGGCTCGCAATGCGGCAATACGATCTAACTTTTGTTCTTCAATTTGAGCTTTGTCGAGACGACTATGCTCGCGTTTCACTTGCTCCATTTCCTCAGCGAGCTGTTCCATTTTGCCTGCTAAGGCGGCTGGCACGAATGCGTCGACATTTTCTCGCATCAAGCACAAATCAATCAAAGCTGGACCATAGGGAAGAAAGACCATGGCCGCAGCATCTGCCGTTCGCTCGCGTTGAAGTTGTGATAACTTTCTTTGCAGATCATACTTCAAGAGTTGGTAGTCGACTTGCTCGTCGAAGTTCAGTGTGGAGTAACTGATGTTCTGTAAATCGAGAAGCCATTGTTGCAACACGGTATGTCGTCGATTGCGGGCGGCCTCATCTCCGGGAACGCGATATCGATGCTCCAACGTGTTGAGATCCGCTTGCGACCGATCGATCCAATCCCTCATCGATGGTGCCCCCTGGGCCATGACTTGCAACGACGCGCTATACGCAACCGCTAGAGCAATCAACAAGCGATAACAAAATGAGCAGGCTACGTTCATGGGGGGGCGACCTTTGGCTTCCAGATGTGGTTCTCGTAATACCAATCTAGTTTCGCGGTCTGCACCATTTCAACGGCACACGGGTGTACAGCCCAAGATATTCGAGTCAAAACACCCCATTTCAGGACTCGGCAGCCCTGGAAAGTCGATCCATTAAGGCAGCCCCGAGCCCACTTGTCGGCACACCTTCGCAATAAATCTCAGCGAGCTGTTTCCGATCAGCCTCGCGAAAAAACTCGTAAAGCTGGGAGGCATATCGTTCCATTTCGGATACCTGAACGTAGAGCCCAAACCCCGCCGCGCTGGCGTGCGGTGTCATGCAAATCATCCCCGCGTCTTTTTTAGGTTCAATGCGGCTTAGGTCATTCACCAGAATCACCTTCGCTTGCGGCTGATAATGTTTGTGACGCAACCCAGGCGAATTAACTGCCGCGTGCGTTCTTTTTAGTACGACAGTATCCGGCCGAATACTCCGCAATTGCTCCAGCGTCACGGCCCCAGCGCGCAATAGTTCGGGTTGACTACCGGTGCAATCCACGACCGTGGACTCGATCCCAACCGCGCATGATTCTCCTTGGAAAATAGCATCGACTTTCCCATTCAAATCTTCGAGAACCGACTGCCAAGTAGTCGCCGACGGCCGTCCTGATCGGTTTGCGGATGGCGCCGCAACGGGACATTTACATTCAAGCAATATTTCTCGGGCGATGGGATTCGCTGGCGAGCGGACCGCAACACTATCAAGTCCGGCAGTCACCAGCGATGAAACCCATGCTTGTTTTTTGAAGACTAGTGTTAAGGGGCCCGGCCAAAATTGGTCCATCAACTCTTGAGCCATCGGCGGAATTGCCAACACGACCTTTTCTAAAACGGACCGTTCCACCAAATGGACAATTAACGGATTATCAGCGGGCCTTCCTTTAGCAGCGAAGATGCCTTCGACAGCCCCCGGCTGATCAATGGCACCACCAAGCCCGTAAACGGTTTCGGTGGGAAAAGCGACCAGCATACCTCGAGCCAGTAACTCACCAGCTTCTCGGGTATCCTGAATTAATCGAGTGTCGCGAAACGACGACTTCATAGCCCAACCTTTTGTCCGTAACTCAAATCTTTAATCATTCCGCGAAAAATATCTGGAAAATCTGACGCACGATTTCAGAACGCACATCGCTTGTGATTCCAGGCCTAAAAGCAGCACCACCCCCGCAAAGTCTAAGCAGTCCACCCAGAATAGCAGCGGACGAAAATACCAAAAGCTCTTTATCGATGAATTCGTCAAAATCCTAATCACCGTTACGATCCTAACCGATGATTTTCGATGGCCAACCTTTCAACGGGTTGGAAAGTGAATGACATTCGCCCCATTCCCAATTTCCATCGAGTTGAGTCGCAACATGGTCGCTTTCCCAAACGATCGGCTTGATGCTTGGTATGTAGAAGCTACAAACGCAATCAGCGAATGGGAAGAGTCATTGGATACCCTGGAAGAAATTCTGTTAGCGGGAGAGTTTGAAAAACTCAACCACTTCCCTTTACTCGCCGAAGAGTCGCTTAAGTTGCTCGTTCGAGTTCAAGAACTGCGAGACCAACTACTTTCGGAAGCCAATGCGCTCGGTCTTCCAGCCTCATCGCTCACACGTCTAGTCGATTTCCTGGGGCTCAAAGGCGGAACTCGCCAACTCCGGAGCCTTCAAAACCGCTTTCATCGCAGCTATGCGCGAATGTTGGCCGCTTGGACCCATTTGCGACTTTGTGACGAAACGGTAGAAGGAATGATCCGTCTGATTGCAACGGGATCGTCAGCGGAAGCGACGTACAGCGCCAACGAAAGACGTCATCTTGAGGGAGGCATCCTCATGGATGAAAGCGCATGACGATATTCGGCTTTATTCAACAATCTGCGGCTGCATTGCGTGTTGCCGAAATTGGAATGCAGATTGTTGGAAATAACGTAGCCAACGTTAACACTCCTGGCTACATCCGACAGGAACTAGTCCAACAAACCGCTATCGGTCTGAAGATTGGACACCTGACTCTCGGATATGGTGTCCGCGCCACGGGCGTTGTTGGAAAAGTTGACAACTACCTCACGGAACAAATGCGTCAGGCGTTAAGCGAACTATCCCGGTCGCAACAGCTCGCGGATACGTATTCAGAATACGAGAATATCTTCCAAGAGCTCTCTTCGGAAGACATCAGTACATCGATGTCAAACTTCACCAATGCGTTTAGCGATCTGGCGAATCAACCGGGAAGCGACTCCTTGCGGTCGCTGGTAATCGAACGTGGCAACAGTCTGGCTGGTGACATTAAGGACTTTCGTCAGCGAATGCTCGACGTAGGAAACGATTTCGATAAAAAGATTCGAGTTGCCGCCGATGAAGTCAACCGCCTCACCCGCGAAATCGCGGCGATCAACACCCGCGTGGCATCGATTGAAGCGGGGGGAACAACGGGAACCGAAGCGGTTGGTTTACGAGACGACCGTTTGACGTTACTCAACGAACTCGCCACGTATCTAGATATTCGCGTTCAAGAATCGCCTACAGGAACGGCAACAGTGTTTCTTGGAGGTGACTATTTGGTTTCCGATGGTATCTCGCGCGATGTTCGCGCCGAACAATCTGTGAACGAAGGAAAATTCAACACACAATTGATCATGGTCGATACCGATGCCCCGTTGCAAGTAAAAGGTGGCACAGTCGGTGGCCTCATCGAATCACGCGACAAGGTAATCCAAGGAACGCTCGACGAATTCGATGATTACGTGGCTCAGATGATCGATCGCGTCAATGCGATTCACTCTCAAGGCCAGGGTACCAAGGGTTTCTCTGAAATCACCAGTACACGCAAAGTATCATCCTCAAGTACGGAACTGGAAAACGCAGGGCTTCCGCGGCCCGTGGAAAATGGTTCGTTCCAAATCCAGACGCATGACTCGGTATCCGGACAATCAAAAACATACAACATTCCAATCGATATGGACGGATTAGGGTCGGATACCAACTTGCTCATGTTGGTAGATTCTATCAATAACGGCGTGGGCGGGCTCACCGCTGCAGTGACTGAAGACAATCGCCTTTCAATAACCTCCGAAAGCGAAACGATCACCTTTAGCTTTCAGAATGATACGTCTGGCATTCTGAATGCACTGGGAATGAACACGTTCTTCACCGGCGAAGACTCTTTCAATATCGCCGTCAATGATGTCATCAAGAAAGACCCTACTCTGCTGGCCGCAAGCAATGAAGGAGTGGGCCGAACGACCGGCAACGCCGTGAAACTCTCCGAAGCGCTCGACGCCCCCGTTGCCGAATGGGGAGGAAAGTCGGTGCGCGATCTCTACGAAGGGATGGCAGTTCGACTCACCCAAGAAGCGAGCGCGGTGACGACGCGCAATGAAGGCTACAGAAACTATTACTCCACACTTGAATCCAAACACTTGAGCATCTCCGGTGTGAACTTGGACGAAGAAGCTGTGAAGCTAATTAATTACCAAAGAGCATACCAAGCGAGCAGTCGCGTGATAGCGACCTCCAATGAATTGCTTGGTTACCTAATGGAACTATAAAGTGAATCGATTGTTGGCTGAGGAACAGATCCTATGACAATGCTGGGATCGTTTTACCCGATGGTTGCTGGGCGAACCAGCAATCCACAAGTTCGTTTCCGTATGCTTTATCAGTTGTCTACGGACAATGCCTCTATTCAGCGTATCCAAACGCAAATCTCCACAGGCCGCCGAGTAAGCAAACCGAGCGAAGATGTGCCTGCTGCTCTTCGCGCCATTACCATTCAAGCCAACAACGAACGCAAGACGCAGTTTCGAGAAAACCTAGAAACAACACAAAGCTTTCTGGGCGTTAGCGATACTACCATGTCCAACATTCATGACTTGCTGACGGAAGCGCGCGCGACCGCAGTACAATCGGTGGACAGCACGTTATCTGATGCGCAACGTGAAGCGATTTCACTGGAGCTCAGCAACTCGATTGATCGTCTGGTCCAACTATCCAATTCGAAGTTCCGCGATCGCTATCTTCTTGCCGGTGGAGCTGTAAAAACACCTCCCTTTGAAACCACAGCAGATGGGGGCATTATCTATAAAGGGGACTTCAACGCATTGAATACGATGGTGGACTTCCACACATCGATTGAGATCAACGCTTCGGCGCAAGATGCACTGGGCGTCCTCTCGGAAGGTGTCATTGGCAGTACCGACTTAAACCCAGGTATTTCTCCTTCTACACCGTTAGCCGATCTCAACTTGGGGCAGGGCGTTGGCAAAGGCTTGATCTCATTTTCGAACGGTACCAACACGGTCGAACTCGACTTCACCGACGCCTACGAACTTGACGATGTGGTGCAGACAATCAACGGAATTCAGTTGGGCAATCGAACACTGACGGCCAACTTGACCCCGACGGGTGTCCGCGTGAACTACGCCGACGGTTTCGGTGGTAATTTGCGAATCCTCGATATTGGTACCGGCACAACTGCTCGGCAATTGGGATTGCGCACCCAACCTCTGGGAGCCAGTACGCCCATCAACGGTACTGACTTAAACCCCATCTTGCGTGAAACGACCCGTCTCGATTCGCTCAATAACGGTGCAGGTATCAACCTGGCTGCTGGCTTTCGAATCACTCAGGGTACCAAGACCTACACCATCAACACCTCTGCACTAACTACGGTTGAAGATTTGTTCAATGCCGTCAAAGCATCAGGTGCAAAGGTTCTGACCGAAATCGCGGACAATGGTAAAACCATTCGCATTCAATCGATCGAAAGTGGAACCGACTTCAGTATCGGTGAAAACGGCGGCAGCGTTGCTAACGCATTAGGTATCCGGACCTTTGCGGGAACAACGGCTCTATCAAAACTCAACTATGGACAAGGGGTTACTTTTGGCCCCGGCGCGGACCTGGTTTTCAAACGATCTGACGGAACAAATCTGGAGATTGACCTGAACGGTTCGACTACCGTTACCGACATCATCAACAAAATCAACAACGATCCCAATAACCAGACGGCGGCGACCAAGATAACCGCCTCCTTAGCCACAACCGGAAATGGGATTGTCCTGACAGCCCTTCCAGGAGCGGAATCGGTTACCATCAGCACGGGTGGAGGCAGCCAAGCTGCCTGGGATCTCGGCTTAGTTCCTCGTGGGCAAGACTCCGCGACTCTCACGCCCAGCGGTGCCAACTTATTGTTGCAAGGTCGAGATGTCTCTGGTCAGGAAGTAAAAGGGGCGATCAACACCATTCTTAAACTGAAAGCTGCAGTAGAAAAATTCGACCTCTCCGAAATTGAACGTCTCACCAATGTTGTCAATGAGGACGTGGAGCGAATGGGGTTAGCCCGCGGTGAATTGGGGATGCGCCAACAACGCATCGACAAACTGATTGTCCAAACGGACGATCAGCAGATTGCACTCTCCGCCGCCGAATCCAAAGAACTCGATGTTGACCTCGCCCAAGCGATATCAGACTTGCAGGCTC
>JAFLCP010000023.1:27957-65258 GCA_017303505.1 Planctomycetota bacterium
TGCCCTGCAAGCTTCGCTCAACTTGATTGGCACCACAGCTCAACTCTCCGTTTGGAACTATCTCTAAATTCCCCACCCAGAAGCTGAACATATCTTAACATTCCCCCCACATTTGCCGTAATTGCGCGTTGCAATCGATTTCACTCAAGCTGGTCCACAGATTGACCGATACGAGAAGATGGGTTTCTAGCCAGGAGGGATGCTATGCAACTTACCACCACTCGTTTCGGCACATTGGAAGCAGATCCAGGGGACTTGCTTTTGTTTCCAGGCGGATTGATTGGTTTTGAAACATGCCGACACTGGCTCTTGTTGCCAGATCCTTCCAGCGAACATGTGGCTTGGTTGCAAGCCGTCGCTCTTGGGCATGTGGCCGTTCCGGTTGTCAGCCCACGTCGTTTTGTACCCAGTTACAAAGCATGCGTGCCACGGCGTCAATTAACCCAACTTCAACTTCGAAACACAGACGAAGTTTACATTTTGGGCATTCTCAGTAAGACCAATTTGGCACTCACGATCAACTTGAAGAGCCCGTTGATTATCAACGCAACTCGTCGGATTGGTTGCCAGGCAATTACCAGCGATGATCAACCGCTGGCCCATCCGCTGCCACAGCCGAAGATTAACGAGGTCCTTGCCGATTACAAACGGGCCGCGTAATTGTAGTCCGCTGTGCATGAACGCTTGGCATGGTATCCTGGTCGTTGTTTAATGGGTAAGGTTGTGCCATCACAAGGCACCAACTTGTTTCCCTATTATGCTCCAGGTGCACACTTCATGGGCTTCGTGTCGGGGGATCATCGTCGTGGCCAATTTCGCCGTAATCTTGGCAGCTGCAGGGAAAAGTACTCGCTTTGGCGACCTGTTCTACAAAAAGGTCTACGCTCCTCTCGCAGGCCGACCTGTATGGGTTTACAGCGCGGAGTTCTTCAATAATCGTCCTGATGTCAAACAGATCATTCTGGTTATCGATGCCGAAGATCGCGAAATGTTCTCCGAAAAGTATGCCGGTGTGGCCGCCATGCTCTCGGTTGAAGTGACATTTGGCGGAGCTCGTCGCAGTGACAGCGTAATGCGCGGTTTAGAAAAAGTCCGTAAAGATATCGACTTTGTGGCCGTACATGATGCCGCTCGTCCTTGTCTCGCCAGCAAGTGGGTCGACGCGTTGTTTGCCAAAGCCGAAGAAACCGGAGCCGCAATCTTAGCCGAACAAGTGACAAGTACCGTAAAAAGAGCAAACGACAAATTGAAGATTGTGGAAACCGTACCTCGAGACGGTTTGTGGCTCGCCCAAACGCCACAAGTATTTCGCAAAGATTGGCTCAGTGACGGTTATGCCAAGTTTCAACACCTAGAAGTTACCGACGACGCTCAACTCATGGAAAAGGCGGGGCGCCAAGTTTCTCTGGTTCCCAGCAGCCCAATGAACCTGAAGATCACCACCAAAGAAGACCTTAAACTTGCTGAACAGTTGCTCAAGGCACTCCCCAAAGCCAAAGGCTTCCCGTTTTAGATCTGTTTCGCAGCACCGCAGGCAAGCTGCCGATCCATCTTGCGAAGTTCCCGAAAATTCTCGGCCGGGAATTGCATTCCGACATTTATGAACACCGTTCTAGAAACGGCTCTCCATTGGTATGATAAGCCAACGAAATCGCTCGAAATCTGTTTAGTGGGAGTCCCTGGGTGAATACAGTCCATCACGACATCATTGCCGAACTTGAATGGCGCGGTCTTCTTCATCAAACCACAGATCGCGAAGAACTTCGCAAATTCCTGTCGCAACCACGAGTCGTCTATGTCGGCTTTGACCCCACCGCCGAATCATTGCATGTGGGAAGCTTGATCCCCTTGATGTTGCTGCGAAGATTTCAAAAAGCAGGCCATCATCCGATCGCTCTCGTCGGCGGAGCAACCGGCATGATTGGCGATCCCAGCGGCAAAAGCGATGAACGCAACCTGCTCTCCAAGGAAACCTTGGCACAGAATGTTGCCGGTATGCGACGACAGATGGAGCAGTTCCTCGACTTTACGGGAGCCAGCGCCGCGAAAATCGTGAATAACTTTGAGTGGATGGAGAAATTCTCGTTTCTCGATTTCCTTCGCGATGTTGGCAAAAACGTCACCGTAAACGTTATGCTCTCGAAAGACTCCATCAAAGGCCGCATTGAACGCCCAGACAGTGGCATTAGTTACACCGAGTTCAGTTATATGCTTCTCCAAGCGTATGACTTCGTTCATTTAGCTCGTACAGCCAATTGTTTTCTCCAAGCTGGCGGTAGCGACCAATGGGGAAATATCACTGCGGGAATCGACCTCGGGCGCCGCATGTTGGGGAAAGAGCTCTTCGGTTTAACCTGCCCGCTGCTGCTCACTAGCGACGGCAAAAAAATGGGCAAATCTGAACGAGGTGCATTGTGGCTTGATCCCAAACGTACCAGCCCATACGCCTTTTATCAGTATTGGATCAATGTCTCCGACGCTGATGTGCTTATGTGCCTTCGTTTTCTTACGGAACTGCCACCAGAAGAAATCAACGCACTTCAAACTTCGTTGCAAACAGAACCACATCTTCGGGCTGCACAAAAACGCTTAGCCCAATGGCTGACACAATTCGTGCATGGCGAAGAAGGTTTGAAGGCTGCGTTGCGGGCCACCGAGATCTTTTTTGGTGCTGCCATCGAATCGCTCGATGATTCTCAGTTATTGGACATCTTCGCCGATGTACCAAGCGGACAGGTCGAACGCAGTAAACTGGAAGCAGGTCTCTCCATTGTCGATGCTTTTGTCTTGACCGGACTCGCCAAAAGCAAGGGTGACGCGCGACGAGCCGTCGAACAAGGTGCTGCCAACGTCAACAATCGTCGAGTCGAATCGATCGATCGAGTTCTCACCCTCAACGACCTCGCTAGCGAAACGGTTATGGTTCTACGCTCCGGCAAAAAGAACTATGCTCTGCTGCGTGTCCAATAATCGAGGACACTATCCTCAAACCCTTTGAGCCAACTGTAACACGGCGCTACACACATGCGAATCTTGCTCACAAATGACGATGGGATTTATGCTCCCGGCCTCGCTGCACTCGAGCGACATTTACAAAAGCTTGGTGAAGTCCATCTAGTCGCCCCCGCCACCGAACAAAGCGGTGTCGGGCATTCGATTACCTATCTCAGTCCACTCGTCTGCAAAGAGATTTTTGACGGCACCCGCTTCCGCGGCTATGCGGTTGAAGGTAGCCCTGCCGATTGTGTCAAACTCGGTATTAGCCAATTGCTTCCGAAGCCGATCGATTTAGTAGTTAGTGGCATTAACGGTGGTCTCAATGCCGGCATCAATGTTTTGTACTCAGGGACAGTGGCCGCAGCTATTGAGGGTGCCTTTTTTCAAGTTACCAGCGTGGCCGTTTCTCTCGAATACGATCCGCATGCCGATTTCGATACGGCAGCACAAATTGCCACGCAGTTGATTGCCCAAATCTTGAAACAGAAATCGGCTGGCCCAGAATTGATCAATCTCAACATTCCAACGGCCGCCTTGGCTCGTTGCCGTCAAGGTCAATGGCCTGAAGTTCACATCGTTCCCATGGGTGTCGAGCGTTACGGCGACCATTACATCAAGCGTCAAGATCCCAAAGGACGCGATTACTATTGGTCCACAACCGATCCACCGCCACGCAAGACCGAACATGAAACCGATCTAACCGCCTTGGCAGAAGGACATGTGACGATCACACCACTTAAGTTTGATCTCACCAAAGAATCACTGCTCAAGCACATGCAATCGAGTTGGAAGTTTCATCTGGAATCAGAACCGCCCAAGTCTTCATGAAAGATTTGGAATTAAGCTAAGTACCTTAGGTAGTAACTCAGAGCAGCGATGGTTTTAGCGTCCTGGATTTCGCCGATACGCAGCAAGCGATCGATTTCCGCCAGGGAGCAGACTCGCGTTTGAATCTGCTCTCCCGCTTCAAGACTAGACTCTCCTGGTGTTAACTCACTGGCAACGTAGACATACATCGCCTCATCCAGGATTCCGGGCGACATAAAAAAGCGGTGTATCAACCGCAACTGCCCGGCTTCATAACCCGTTTCTTCGGCCAGTTCGCGCAGCGCTGTCTCATGTGGTGGCTCTGGTGGCTCTAATGTGCCAGCTGGCAATTCCAATAGAGTTCGATTTACTGCAGCTCGAAAATTTTCAATTAAACAAATTTCAGTGGGTGAAACTAAAGGGATCAGCACGCATGCGCCGGGATGTCGAGCTACATGTTTTATGTGCCGTGCGCCATCGTCATCGATTTGCTCAACTTCCTCGACACGAAAACGCAACGCATTGAACAAGACTTTAAGCACGGTTGCGTGCGGCATACCTATCTCCGATGCCTATCCGGGACTAACTGTGTAGATCTTCTGTTGCAGATCTCACATCCCTGGTTTCCATTACGCAGCCCGACGCTCGGTATCTGTACCTTCTAGTTCAGCCGCACTTGGACGATATCGGAACTGCATCAAATAGGCATCCTCTGGAGTATCGTCGTAGAATTCGTGCAAAACGGTGATCGCTCTGAAGCCCATCGATTTGAAGAATAACTGAGCGGCCAAATTCGTTTCACGCACTTCTAGCATGACTCGTGTTCGACGCTGGTACGAGAGTTTGCTTACCAACTTCTCGACCATCACCCGCCCAACACCTTGTCGCCGCCATTCGGGATGCACACAAAAGTTCAAGATGTGGAGGCGCGTCTTATGCAATTCGTAGATCATAAAACCTACGACCTGATCCCCCACTTCGGCCACCATGCCAATGCAGTTTCTTTGGCGAAGGCAGCGAATGAAATCATCTTCTCCCCAAGGAAATTCGAAACATGCCTGCTCGATATCCAAGACTGAGGCCATATCGCGGCGAATCATCCAACGAATGTGGATACAAGATACCGCTTTCTCGATGTTTGTCATGCCGAACTCCTTCGTGCCAATCTCCACTTCGTGCCTGCAAAGTGGGGCGAATCTCCTCATTCGCACGACGGGTAAATTAGCAGAACACCCATCACACGCCAATACGAATTAGGACGACTCCCTTAGATCCGTCGATTTGCTTGCAAATGTGACTGCAGGCACCCTTTATTGCTTCTCTTCGGCTGCTTCGATCTGATCTTCCAACGCAGAAAAGAAGATGCCTTTTCCACGTGCATATTCGTTGGTGTCCGCCTCTGATTCCAATAAGTGCAGCTTTGCCTGAACCAAACGTTTCAGATCATGTGGGCGCCGCTCGAACCACATCTTCATTCTCAATAATCGATACCACAATGGTCCTTTCCAATCCGTCAGAATGACTTGGTAGGACAAAGCCTTGTGTCCATCTTTCAGAAAAAAACCAACGTTTGCTCCAGCGGCCCATTTGGGAGTTGGAAGCCTCTGAAAGTTAAGCCCCTCTAGACTGGCTGCGGTTTCATCAAAATCACCATCAGCAACAAGCCCTGCAATCAAGTCGATTCGCGGTTGGGCAATGGCGGTCGAAAACGCTGTGCTGCCAATGTGTTCAACAGCCGTCACCCACCCCTGTGTCGCATCGAAAACGCAGGAACGCATTTGCTCAAACTCTTGCTTCCAACGCGCATCATAATGGGACAAGCGGAGTTTAGACTCATTCATCAGTGCATCACCAATCGAAAAGACTCAATTAATCCCATTGCTCTGTGACATTGTTACAACCGGTAAAGCCCTTATCGCCTAGGCAGCCGGACTACTCCATGACAATTGTATCCAATTGCCAAGATTACGCCGGAGAAAAATTTTACCTCAACCGAAAACTACCCGCAGACGCCCACAAGCGGGCGCAGTGTTTCGTTTCACAGCGTTAAATTTGTCGCATTGCTATGACTGCCGTAATCCAAGTTCCCAAAAACCGAAAGAACTCGACGCCGAGCGAGCGTGCGAATATTTCGGAACGTGATCGGACCGGCAGTAAGCTATCGGCAACGCTCAGATGGCTTGCCAACAACCCGGTCGTTCGACTCGATGAGCAAGTTGAGCTGATCCTGGTGACTTGGCACCCACTGATCATCGAAGATTCATACTGTGACGATGATTTATCGGCGCAGAGAATTCTCGATCAAACGATTCGAAAAAATGCTCCTCGCTCCACCATGGTCTGCGGTGGCCATCGAGTTTGGTGGCTGATTAGCTCAGGAAAGCAATCGCTAAAGCTGAAGAATCTGAAAGGGCGAATTGAACGAGCTGCACTGAAACAATCGACAGCGAACCCCTTATTCGAAAAACTGGGTGATTCGTTAATCGTTCAGAGAATTGGCTGTTGGACTGGTCCCACAACTGCTAGTGCTAAAGGTCTTGCAGGAATCTTTGCCGACATGGCAGCCGGTCAAACGATTCTCGACAATTTTGGGCTCCCTTTCGAACGCCAGCACACGTCTTCGACTCGGACAAGACGTAAGAACAGCGTCACGAAGACTTCGGTCATTAGCCAGCCACAACACACCAAGAACAAATCAAAGAAGAATACACTTCCCAAACCTCGCGGTTCGGCTTGGATTCATTCCCCTTCGATCCCTGCTCTGGGACAATACCAAGCAACACCAAGCCATCTGTCGCCCATGTTGCAAATCAACTGATCGCAGATCAGCATCTGATTTGTCAACCGACAATATGTAATGCCGCAACAGTGTCATCGGTCCGCCGGCGATGATAATTATTCACGCCTTAGTCTTATCGCAAAACATTTCCTTCGGCATCAATCTGCTTGGGTGAGAACGTACCCGGAGCATTGGCCACTTCCGTTGGAGTGCCGATGCAGTACTCAAGTGGACACTGCCAACCACCACCGATTGCCTTGTAAGTACGAATCAAGTTCAGTACGACTTGACCTTGACTCGATGCCAACGACTCTTCAGTGGATAGCAACTGACGCTGCGTTTCTAAAACGGATTGGAAATTAACAAGGCCTGTACGATACTGTTCAAGAGCCAAGTCGACAGCTTGCTGACTTGCCATCGTTGCATTGGTTAGAGCTATTTTTCGTTCGTTTTCTTCGTGGAACGAAATCATAGAACCAAGCGCTTCCTCAGCCGCTAACAGGATCGTTTCGCGGTATTTGGCAACAGCGGCTTGGTACTTTTCATCCTGTGCAGCAATCTTGTTTTTGATTCGTCCAAAACTCAAGATGTTCCAACGTAGCGATGGTCCAATGCTATGTGCCAAACTCTCCCCAGTAAACAATGTCTCAATATTTCGGGAATCGACGGAGAGAACGCCTGTCAAAGATAGTTGAGGGTAAAGGTCTGCGGTCGCTGCACCAATGCGTTCACATTCGCGAATCATATCTTGTTCGGCCTTGCGAATATCGGGGCGTCGTCGCAAAAGATCTTGCGGAATACCAAAGTTCAAAGCCAACGGAACTTCTGGAATAGGACCACCACCTAATTGTTCGATCGAACGGAGTGTCGGTACATATCCTTGCAGTACACACAACCGCAACACGGATTGTTGCAATTGCTGTCTCATCAACGGGATCGAAGCTTCGGTGGTATGAAATTCAGAAAGCCCTTGGGCCACATCTAAGTACGTTACCAAACCAGCCTGCTGTTTAGACTCAGCTAGCTTTACTGTTTCAGATTGAATCGCAAGGTTCCGGTCGGCGATTGCCAATCGAGCTTGCAAGGTTCGTGCTTCTACGAACGTCTTTGCCGTTTCAGCACACAACGATACGACCAAATCATGGTAGGCCTCGACCAAAGCGTTTTTATCTGCAATGGCTGCTGCATTCAACCGTTTAAGTTTGCCCCACAAGTCCATTTCCCACGATGTATCAAACCCAACGGAGTGCAGCTGAAATGCGCTGCTCTGTGGAATAAAGGCGTTACCTGTTTTACTGAACTGCTTATAAAGCGACGAGCCAGTTGCACTAGCATCAGGTCTTGAGAGTGCGGCAGTAGCGCGTTCAATCGCACGAGCTTCTTCGATGCGATGCAAAGCTTCTTTTAATGACAAGTTGCTGCGGACCACATGCTCGATCATCAAGTCGAGCTCTGGTGCATTGAGTTGCTTCCACCAACAGGAAATCTCTTGTTGCTCGCCTGGCGAAAGACTTTGTGGCTGAACTTCCCAATCGGCCGGAAGAGCCACGGAAGGGCGACAAAAATCGGGCCCCACCTTACATCCCACGGTGAAAAACATCAAACCAAGGCAACACAGCAACGAAAGTACAGAGGCATTGCGCGAAGATAAACTCCGCTCCCTCCTTATCCCTCGCTGTTGGTAGAATTGCTTAAACATTTCGCCCACCTTGGCTAGTTTACACATCATGTTGTCGTATTAGCGCAGCCCTACACCGCAATTGTTCTAACCTTACCCCCACCATCGGCATTCCGGTTGTAATGGCTCAACCACCTTCAACGGTTAAAACGCAAGTTCCTTTGATTGCTAATCCTCATATTCCGTAGAGGTAAACCTTAACGACTAACTCCACCCCTTAAATCGAAGTAAGTATTTCCCATCCTACCAACGCCCCCTCAAAAACACGCCCTGGTGAGGGGGAATCGCTTCCGTCGAGATCCAGAATTTACGTTGAGAGGTATTCTGGTGCGCAATTTTCGCGCGTTCTACTTGTACAAGACCTAGCAAAACAGTGCAGTCGTTACAAACCGTGCGACGATCCAAACCAGGCGGAAAAATCCCCCACCGTTACGCATTTACCCCAATCCCGAAATATTAAGACCCGAAATAGGGGAAAAGGAAGAGGGTCTCAAGGAGAGAGATCCTCATGTGCCTAGATGCGTTTTCACGGAAGTGTAGCGACAATGAGCAAAAAGGATCGCAAGGCGAAACCTCATTTTCGTGTGCAAGGTTTGGAACGTCGCGTTCTCCTCTCCGCAACTTGGATGGATGGAGCGGAATCCTCCAATACCCCCACTTTACCACTGATCGATGCCCTGGCGAATGATCCATCCTCGTCGGCCGAAATGCCAATTGCCGACGCTGTTGATGTAGCGTCGGCTCCCCCGGACGCGCTCATTCTTCGATTCGACTTACTCGCCTCCGAAGAAATCGCCTTATCTCCCGCTCAACCACACTACACATTTGACCCTATCCAAGACATCGACTTGGACATCGATAGCGACTGGCAAATCAATTCTGCGAATGCAGAGTCCATTGCATCGCTTCCGCTCGCCACGAACGTATTAGACTCGGAATCGATTTCTGTTTCGAATTCGTATAGCGATTCCCTTATTCAACCCCACACTACATCCGATCCGAATGAGCTCTTAGCTTTTACTACTTCAACGGGTCAACGAGTTGCATTCGCAGATAGCGAGTACCTCGTCGGCGGCTCTGACCATTTATTGCGTGTCGATTTTGTTGGTGCAAATCTTGCGTTACCTGTTCAACAAGGCGCTGATAGCGATCAAATCACTCTGGATTCGCAATCAGCGGACTATCGAAATGTTCTGTATACAGATCTTTGGGCCGGTATCGATGTCGTCTTTGAATCGGACACAAACACATTACTCAAGAGCACCTATTACATTGATGCGGGAGTAAGTGTCGACAACATTCATCTGCAATACAATCAACAGCTAAGTATTGATGAAGCCGGCAATCTCGTGATGCATTTTGAAAACGGTACCATGAATGAGTCAGCACCGATCGCCTGGCAAGACATCGATGGAATGCGACACTATATCGAGGTGGCATTTCGATTGATTGGCGACAATGAATTGGGATTTGTTGTCGGAGATTATGATGCAGAATATGAACTGGTCATCGACCCCACTTTGACTTGGAATTCTTTCGTGGGTGGCAGTGGGAATGATTATATCCGCGATATTGCGATCGACTCCAGTGGCAATGTGTATGTTGTCGGCGATAGTTCGGCCACGTGGGGATCGCCAATTCGAGCTTATTCAACCACTAGCGATACGTTTGTAGCAAAGTTCAATGGTAGCGGTGCCCTGCAATGGAATACTTTTTTGGGAGGATCTGGTAACTCTGACGTCGGCACGGCGATCACCGTGGACGCCAGTGGCAACGCATTTGTAACGGGTTGGAGCAATGCAACCTGGGGAACCCCTGTGACCGGTTTTGCTGGAGGTTCGTTCGATGCTTATGTCGCAAAAATCAATACGAGCGGTACCCTTCAATGGAATACGTTTGTAGGTGGTACCGGTATTGATGCGACTTATGGAATTGTTACCGATTCCAGTGGCAACGTTTATGTTTCAGGCAACAGTAATGTCACTTGGGGTTCGCCTGTACGGGCTTATTCAAGCGGTGAAGACGGTTTTATCGCAAAACTCAGCAGCACAGGTTCATTGACTTGGAACAGTTTTATCGGCGGAACTGGCAATGATCGAGCTGAAGACCTAGCGGTCGACGCCAGCGGCAACGTCTACGGCGTCGGCTACAGCACCGCTACATGGGGCTCTCCGGTTCGTGCTTATTCGAGCGGCCAAGATGGAATTGCATTTAAACTGACGAATACGGGCGCATTGAGCTGGAACACATTCCTTGGTGGATCAGGTATCGACTACAACGGCGATATCGCAATCGATAGTAGCGGCAATAGCTATGTGACTGGCTACAGTAACGCAACCTGGGGTACTCCAATTACCGCCTACAATGCAAGCTACGATGGTACGGTAAGTAAACTCAACAGTTCAGGCACATTGCAATGGAACACATTTATCGGTAGTAGCGCCAATGATGCAGCGTATGGAATCGTCATCGATTCCAATAGCAATCTAATCGTCAGTGGTGGGGCTGATGCAAGCATCGGTTCTCCCTGGCGAAGTTATACCAGCGGGACCGATGCATTTGTCGCTTTTTTGAATACCAATGGCACCCGAGGGGCGATTGGTTATTACGGAGGCACAGGGACCGATGTCGGTAATGGAATCGCAACCGACGGAAGTGGCAATGTTTATCTCGGTGGATACAGTAATGCAACTTGGGGAACGCCGACAACATCGTACAACTCTGGCTACGATGGATTTGTCGCCAAGATTGCATCAAACAGCAATCTCGTTACCAATACCAACGATTCTGGTGTCGGCTCATTGCGACAGGCGATGACGGATGCCAACGGAATCGCAGGAACCGATACCATCCAGTTTGACATTGCCACTAGCGATTCAGGTTACAACAAAAGCGGCGCGGGCAACTTTATCATACAACCCACCACCGCATTGCCAACAATTACCGATCCCGTCATTATCAATGCTACAACACAATCCCAATATGTATCTTCACCGGTCATTGAATTAGATGGAAGCAACGCCGGAGCTGCCGCGAACGGTTTCAATATTACAGGAGGCGGTACGACAATCAAAGGCTTCGCGATATACGGATTCGCAGAAGGCTCCGGTATCTATGTTAACGGTAGTGGACTCAACAACATCGATGGGAATTTCATCGGCCTACGCCCCAACGGAAGCGATAGTGTTGAAGGAACCGTTGCTTGGTGGAAAGGCGAGAGTAACGGGAATGATTCTACCTCAACCAATACGGCCACTCTTACCGGCGGGGTCACCTACGCAACAGGTAAAGTTGGAACCGCATTCCATTTCGATGGCACCGGGCATCTATCAGTTACCGACAACATCCAGCTCGATATCCCTCAAGCTATTACCCTAGAAGCCTGGGCCAATTTTTCCTCGCTTTCTAATCCTTACAACACGATCTTAGCCAAGGAAAGCAGCGTAGCCACCAGAAACTACTTGATCTCGGTAACTCAAAACGGAGCAATTCATCTTTCGTATGGAAACGCATCTGCAGCGAATGTCAATGTTACCACAGTCGACGGCGTCATCTCGACTGGCCAGTGGTATCACATCGTTGGCGTCATTGACACCGTAAGCGGAACGATGGGAGTGTATGTTAACGGTACGCTCGTACAATCAGGAGCTACCAGCGGCGCGATGATCACCAGCACATCCGATTTGCGAATAGGTGGAGCCACCAACGGCACTACCTCCCGCATGACCGGTTTACTTGATGAAGTAGCGATCTACAATCGCGCATTGTCGACAACTGAGATCAACGCAGCCTATAACGCTGGTCTGAATGGGAAGTCAGCTGCCAAAATTCCCTTGGTCAGCACATGGAGCGGTGAGGGCAATGCCAACGATACGAGATCGATTAACAACGGAACACTCACCAACGGTGCTACCACTACCGCCAGCGGGAAACTGTTTAGTGCATTTTCCCTCGATGGTGTGGATGATTATGTTTCTATAACGGATTCGTCCTCCTTCGGTAACACGGGAGTAATGAGTGTCAGCGCATGGGTCAATCCCGATTTGATCGACGCGACCGATCCGCGTGACATCGTTTCACAATGGAATGCGGGAGCAACACAACGCGCGTTCATGATGCGGCTCAACACCAATGGGAAGATTCTCTTCTACATCAGTCGTGATGGTGGGACGGATTATGATTCGATTCAAAGCAGCCTGAGCCTTAATGCAAGCAGTTGGCAACATGTCGTAGGAACCTATGACGGTGCCGAAATCCGAGTCTATATCAATGGCCAACTTAGCGGAACCCTTGCGTATGCAGGTTCTATGTTTAACTCAAATGGTAATATCCTTATCGGAGACTCCAATGCCTCCAATGGCCTACCATTTGACGGGAGAGTCGATGAAGTAAGTTTATACAATCGGGCACTGACAGCCACGGAAGTGGCCAATCTTTACCAATATCAGTCGACTGACACGAACACCTTTGTCGCAACACCGATCGCTTCCTATAAAGCGGAAGGAAATGAAAGCGATTTCACGAGCACCAACGAAGGCACACTCAATGGAGGAGTGACCTACGTCTCGGGTATCGCGGGTAAGGCCTTTGATTTTGATGGAACTTCAGGCTACATTTCCGCGCCTGACCATGCAAATCTCGAAGTATCCAATGCGGTCACACTCGCGGCTTGGATTAATGCTGACGACATTGCCAATTTCCGCCAAATTATCAGCAAATTTGGCTCAGCGGGGCATGGAGCTTATCAACTTGGCCTTGCGCCGAACGGAGCCCTTCGGGCCGATTTTAGCTCGGACGGCACAGCCTACTACGGACTCACTTCATCAAGCAGCCTGCTGACTGCGGGCACGTGGTATCATGTTGCTGCAACCTTCAATAGCGGTACAGCCCTTCTCTACATCAATGGCGTTCAAGTTGCAAACGCAACCACTGGCTTTTCAACGATCTACGGTAGTGGTACAGCCAATCTGAACATCGGTCGCGCATCGAGTGCCAGTCAGTTCTTTGATGGACGGATCGATGAGGCCGTCATTTATAACCGTGCATTATCTGCTGCCGAAATCGGTTCGCTCTTTTCATCCGTCGCACAAAGCACCGTCGGAAACAATATTGGAATTAACCTCGTAAACAGTTCAGGGAATGAGGTGGGTGGCGTTACGGCAGCCGAACGAAACATTATTTCCGGCAACACATTGTATGGTATTCAGGTCAGCGGAAACGGTACCCCCAAAGACGCGGTAGCTTGGTGGAAAAGCGATGGCAATGCCAATGACTCAGTTGGAAGCTTAAATGGAACATTGACCAATGGTGCAACAGCGACCAGCACCGGAGTCAATGGATCGGCATTCCAATTTGATGGTGTCGATGACTACGTTCAGGTAGGAACTTCCTCGTCACTGGCAATGACGAACATGTTCACGGTTGAAACTTGGATATACCCCAATAACACAACAGGCGGGGATTTCATGATTTTCAACCGAGAGGGAGAATATGAACTTGCGCGAGTCGGCTCAACCGGGGAAATACGCTGGGCGATCGCCAACTCGAGCAACACTTGGTTCTTTACTGGTACAGGCTACAACGCTCCAGCTAACACCTGGACACATTTGGCGCTCACTTTTGATAACGGTACTGTCAAGCTTTTCGCGAACGGCGTGCAAGTATACTCAGGCACGATCTCATCGAGCACCATAGGTGATGCGAATCCAGCCTTAAATGAATTCCGGATCGCAAGTCGCCAAAACACCAGTGGAACGGATTACTTCCAAGGTAAAATTGATGATCTAGCCATATATCGACGAGCTCTAACAGCGACAGAAATCTCTACCATCTATCGGGTCGGCGGTGGCACGAAAGGTGGAAACACAATTGCCGGTAATTACATCGGCGTCGATGAATCGGGGACGCAAAGTCGCTCAAATGGTTCCCACGGCATATATGTATTGAACTCCTCGGGCAATACGATTGGCGGAACAACTTCCGCCAGTAAAAATGTCATTTCCGGAAACAGTGGTTCGGGTGTTTTCGCCACGGGAACCTCCACGTTCAACGTCATTCAAAGCAATTATATCGGCACAAATAGCTCGGGTACCGCCAAAGTCGCAAACGCCGCCTCCGGCATCTATCTGGTCAGCACCACCTCGTACAACACCATTGGCGGAACATTGGGCACTGACGGAAACCTCATTAGCGGCAACGGATTATGGGGCATTTGCCTCGAAGGAAACAATAACACCGTCCAAGGGAACTTTATTGGAACTAATTTCAACGGCACGTCGTCACTTGGAAACACATGGGCCGGCATCGGCGTGTTGGGAAGCGGTAACACCATCGGCGGCACAACTGCCTCCGCTCGCAACATCATCTCAGGTGGAACCGCTGAAGGAATCTATATTCACGGTAATGCCGCTACGAGCAACGTCGTCTATGGCAATTATGTCGGCGTCGATGTTACAGGTGCTGTCTCCCTTCCCAATAGCTATGGCATCGCGTTGATGGCGGGAGCAACAGGAAACTTTATAGGCGGGACAGGTGCTGGTATGGCTAACGTCATATCGGGCAACAACAGCCGAGGTATCTACGTCTATTACTCTGGAGTCTCCACAAGTGCTGTTGCTAGTCTGCGTGCGGAAAACAACGCGCAAGATTTCATTTCATTAAACCAGGGAACCTGGACTGGGACAGCCTCTTACACAACAGGCAAAATAGGCAATGCTCTCAATCTCACCGGCTCGAATTACATAACGATACCTAACGAGAGTGTGTTCGACTTTTCAGATCAGGTTTTCACCGTCGAAGGCTGGTTCAAAACTACCGCGAGCGGTTCGCGCCAAATGATTGTCAATAAAGGAAATGGCGCTTCGAACTATCAATGGGACGTTGAAATAGGCACCGATAATTTGCTCTACGCCGTGTTTCTCAGCCCAACAAACAACAACGTTTATGCCAAGTACACATCTACCACCGTCAACGATGGACAATGGCACCATTTCGCAGCAAAATTTGATACTCGAACCACGACCGAGAACATCGAACTGTTTCTTGATGGCCAAAGTCAAACCTCGGTGTTTACGGATCTTCGAGCCTCTTTAAATTACAACACGTCTGGCAATGATCCGTTGATGGTTGGTTCGCGCAACGGTTCGTTCAACTTTGTAGGCCAAATCGATGAACTGAACATCTATTCGCGCGATCTATCGACTGCTGAAATAACGAAACAATACACGACTGGCTCGATGAGCAAATATGGTAATATGATTCAAGGAAACATCATCGGTCGAAACGCAGCGAACACAGCCAATGTTGCCAATGGCTCTAGCGGCATTGAATTGTACAACTCTGCAGGAAACATCATCGGTGGAACTGCTGCGGGTGAAGCAAACATCATTCGAGGCAACACGGGAGACGGTGTTTCGGTAACGGGTATTGGACAACTCGACGTGCAAGCAGGTTGGTGGCGTGGCAACGACCTTGTGGACCAAATCAACGGCGGTACAGCCACAGGCGTCAACAGCCCCACGTATACAACGGGAGTCGATGGAGTCAGCGCTTCAGCCTTCAATCTAAATGGAATCAATCAGTACATCAGTATCCCAGACAGCTCTGCCCTCGATATGACAACCGCTGTCACGATGGATGCTTGGGTGAACATGACGAACTTGCCATCATCAGGCAACTACTATGCAGTGATCGTCAAAAGCTCGGTTGTTGCGGATCGAAACTACGGCTTATGGATCAACAGCGCTGGTCAACTCTATACCGAATGGGCAGGAACACTGGGACCAGCTGGCCTAACGAGTTCCGCAGCGATTGCTGCCGGTTCGTGGGCGCACATTGCGTCTGTGATCGATCCTACAACAAGCTCGGTAAAACTCTACATCAATGGTGCCCTAGTTTCCTCTACCAACGCCCCAGGGGGCTTAGTGGCGAACAACGCACCATTAATGATTGGAGCCTCGGAAAGTAGTTCACCCGCCGCATTTTTTAAGGGAGCTATCGATGATGTCGGCGTTTATGGGCGTGCGTTGACGGCTGCGGAAATCACAACGATCTTTGAACAAAGAACCAATGGAAAGACCATCGGTTCTCAAAGTAATGCCATCCGAGGTAATGTGATAAGCGGCAATGGTGATTTGGCGATCGATCTCTCCAACAACGGAGTAACAGCCAACGATGCTGCTCCCGACAACGACCTAGGGCCAAACGGTTTACAGAACTACCCCATCATCAATACGGTGAGCGTAACCAATGGCAATACTACCATTCGTGGTTCATTGAGCAGCAAAGCAAATACAACGTATACGCTCGATTTCTACTCGAACTCGGCTGCGGATTCATCAGGTTATGACGAAGCCCTTACTTATCTTGGCAGCACTACCGTAACCACCGATGGCTCAGGGGCTGCCACTTACCTCACCACTCTATCTGGAGTTTCTGCGAGTGGCTTTGTAAGTGCAACCGCGACCGAAAATCTAGGTGGATCGAACTATGGTGGAACCAGCGAAATGGCTTTCACTACTACCTCCCTATCGACTATTAGCGGTAAAGTCTTTGACGATGTGAACTATGGCGGTGGGGCAGGACGGGACTACGCAACCGCGGACAGTTCTGCCGTGTCCAGTGGCTTTACAGCAGGTGCCATTGGTCGCTCAGGTGCGACCGTCGAACTGTATGATGCATCAGGCAATTTCATCGTCGCCACAACAACGGACTCCAATGGGAACTATTCATTTAACGTGAATACGGGCGTCAATTATTCTGTCCGTGTCGTAAACAGCACCGTTTCCAGCGTGCGTGGAGGGGCAGGTTTAATTGGAGTTCAAACATACCAAGCCAGCGCGAACGGTACATCAACCACAGCCATTACGAATTACGTGGGCGGTGATACACCAAGTGAAGTCGACGCAGCCGCCAACAATGGTTCACAAACACTCTCTTTCCTAGATTCTCAGACTGGGATCGACGCTCAATCCGTCGCTAATATCACTGCCATCTCAGGCAATATTGCGAACGTCGATTTCGGCTTCAACTTTAGTACCGTCGTAAATACCAATGACAGCGGACAAGGGAGCCTACGACAGTTCATCAACAATGCGGTCTCCCTGTCGAATGCGAATCTGGCGCAGGCTGGCCAAGCTGCCGGCAATGAAGTCTCTATTTTTATGATCTCAGATGGTCAAGCCCATGCAGGTCTACGCGCTGGCTTAACCAATTTGTTAACAGGTACCGTAGGCGTAGATGCCAGAGCGGTCATAACACTGGCCTCAGCCCTTCCAAGTATCACGGGCGCTAACGCGATAAACACGATTATCGATGCGACTACACAGACAGCCAATGTTGGGAACACGAATGTCGGCACGGTGGGAGTTGGCGGTGCGGCGAGCATGACCGTGGGGGTTGGCATCGACGGCATCGCAGGTACGGCGGATGACCAAATCTTAAACGCATTCGCTCGACCCGAGATTGAAGTCAACGGCAATGCAATCGCAGCAACTATGCTCACGGTATCGGCAAACAACTTCGGACTCAAGGGGACATCATGGTGGGGGCACGGTGGCGTAAGCTCTTCTGGCCTGGCCGTCACCACAGGAAGTGGTCACTTGATTCAAGACAATCTTTTTGGAGCCAATGCACTAGGCACAGCGCAAGCTCAACTTGCGACGGGGCAGAGTCAATTTATCAATCTAGGTGGGGCTGTGACAGGAGCCACCGTTCTGCACAATTACGTTACCGCCGCCAGCCAAGCGGGGAGTCTCATTGGAATTTATCCGAATATTGGTTCCACAAACATCACGTTGGATTCGAACGAGTTCACGGGCGTAATGAACTATGCCACTCCTTTCTATACGGCGAATTCAACTGCAACCAGGAACTACTTTCATAATCTGACAAACTATTCAATCATCAGCGCTTACGGGCCATTCGCCAATCAGACGATTGAACATAACACGATCTCGAATACGGCGCAAGGGATTAATCTTTCAGGCACCTCATCCGGTACCGTTCGCTACAACTTGATCACGGGTGTAACGAGTACCAACGGAGCCGTCTACCTGACGACCGACAGCCAAGCTGTGACAGTCACCAGAAATAGCATCTACGGTAACGCGGGACTCGGTATCGACAATTATGCCATCTCTTCGATTAACAATGGCACCATCGTGGGAACGCAGCCGAACAGCGGTATTGACAGTCCCGTTATTACTTCCGCAGTGCTTAATGGATCAACCTTGACGGTCAGCGGATATATCGGCATCGCAGCAGGTGACACCGACTTTGCCAATGCAACGATTGAGGTCTTCAAAGCAGCCGTCGACGCAAGCGGATATGGCGAAGGTCAAACCTACCTCGGCTCAATCACAGGCAGCGTTACCAACGGCAACTTCAGTGGATCGATCAGTCTTCCAATTGGAGTCGGTCTATCCAGCGGTGACACGCTGACATCCACAGCCACAATTGCTGCGTATGGTACATCGGAGTTCGGTGCGAATACTTCGCTGTACACAATCAGTGGAACAATCTTCGAAGACTTGGGGGCGGATGGACTTACGGGATCGCAAGCGATTGGCGATGTCAACAATGTGGTGCGAGCTGGTGCGACCGTCAAGATCTATCGCGATGGAGGCGATGGATTGGCCAGCGGCACGGACGATGTGTTGATTGGGTCGACGACGACCAACGGAAGTGGCCTATATTCGTTCTTGGGGCAGAACGGAACCTACTGGGTCGTGGTCGACTCGAAAACGGTCACCAGCAGCTTGGCGTTCAATGCTGGCTATACCCAAGCCGACGTGTGGGCCGAACAGACGTATGAGAGTGTGGGAGCCGTAGGTAGCCTGGGATTCCAGTCCGTTTCTAGCGTCCACTATGGCGGTCGCAATCTAGAATCTTCTGATGACTCAACTACTCTTTCAACTAGCGAACACGTCACAAGAGTCATCGTCAACAGCGCGAACCAGACCGGCATCAATAGTGGTTTCAGCTTCAGCGCGGTGACTCGTACCGGCGATGGTGATGACGACGTTTCGAACAACCGAACCGTTCAGGGTTCGCTACGCCAGTTTATTCAAAACTCGAACGCGCTCGCTGGTATACAGACTTCCGACTTCAAGCTTCAGACTTCAGATTCAAATTGGCAGAAGAACGAAAATGGACAGTGGTTGATTCGCCCCACGTCCGCTCTGACCACCATCACCGACGCCGTGATCTTGGACGGAACCACACAAAGTACCTACGTAGGCACACCGGTCATCGAGATTGCGGGGGATCAAGCTGGCGCGAGCGTTAACGGCTTGCACATTATTGCTGGTAACAGCACCGTGCGTGGCTTCTCGATTACCGACTTCAGCGGCGACGGTATCAAACTCGAAACGGCAGGCAATAACACGGTCGAGGGTAATATTATCGGGCTCCGTACCGTCGGCAACGGAACGACCTCCAACGTTATCGGTGGAACGACAGCTTGGTACACGGGCGATGGCAACGTGCTTGATTCGGTCGGAAACCATCATGGAACATTGACCAATGGTGCCACTTTCGCCGATGGAGTTCTAGGTAAAGCCATCTCGTTAGACGGTGTCGACGATTACGTGACACTTGACACAGCTGATAAGTTGGGCCTTAACGGGGAGTTTACTGTTTCTGCTTGGATCAAGCCGAATGCCGTCACTGGCGACTACGGTATTCTGGCAATGGATACCGGCTCAGGCAGCACGTTGCTCCATCTCAACATACGCAACAGCAAGCTCTACATGGGCTTCTTCGGAAATGACACGGCAGGCAATCAGACCCTCACAGCGGGGACCTGGTACCATGTTGCCTTCCGATACTCAGGTGGCGTTCAAGAAACCTATATCAATGGTGTTCTCGATGCACAATCAAGCGGCCACGCCCCGATGACGGGAACGTCAATGGTCAACATAGGTAGATACGGCAACAGCAACTACTACAATGGCTTGATCGATAATCTGGCAATTCAAAATAGAGCGATTTCGACAACCGAAATCACCGCTTTATACAACGCAGGTATCGCAGGAAAAACACCCGCGATGACATCTCAAGTTGCCTACCTACAATCTGAGAACAATACGCAAGACACTCGCAATATCAATACCTTTACCACCAGTGGCAACACGACCTACACCGCTGGCAAAGTGGGCACGGCATTCCTTTTTGATGGTGCTGGCGACGCCGTTACCGCAACCACACCCACGAAACTGGATTCAGCCCAGATTTCGTATGCAACGTGGTTCAAGCTCGCTGACACAACCAACTATCCCACACTCTTGGGACGTCAATTCAGCAACGACCTTGGCTATATGCTGCATTTGGGCCCCGATGGCTCCTTGCGAGTTCGAGTTGATACAGACCTAGCCGTCAATCAGATATCGCAAGTTTCAACAGGTTTAGACGACAACAACTGGCACTTGGCCGTTCTAACACTTAACCAAAGCACAAACCAAATCCAATTGTCGGTCGATGGATCTACTTTAAGCACAAGCAGCTTTACAGGAACTTTCTCGAACGGCACTGCAGGAAATATGCAGCTAGGCGCTGGGATTATTGGCGGGTACGACTACCAAGGTGCACTCGACGAAACCCAAATATTTAATCGACAACTGACAAACGCCGAAGTAGCCCAACTTTACGCTAGTGGATTACGGGGATCCGATGTTGGAAACAACACTGGAATTGAAATCTCAAATTCCTCGGGGAATGATATCGGAGGGCTCACGACGGCCGAACGAAACATTATCTCGGGCAACACCACCAATAACGTTCTCATTAATGGCAACGGCATTCCTTCTGGTACCATCTCCTGGTGGAAAGCTGATGGAAACGCCAACGATACGCTGGGCAGTAACAATGGTACCTTGACCAATGGAGCCACCATCGTAAGCAATGGCAAGAGTGGTTCCGCATTTTCATTTGACGGAATCAACGACTACGTCAATATACCGAACGAAAGCAATTTCGATTTTGCTAATCAACAATTCACCGTAGATGGCTGGTTCAAAACGTCCGTTACAGGTACCGATCAACATCTCATAGCCAAAGGCTCCTCGGGACAATGGCAGTGGGGCCTGCGCATTGAAGGCGATAATAAACTTGCAGCCATATTCTGGGACTCGAGTGGTTCCAACGTCGTTTCGGCTCGTTCCAATAACGCCCTCACCGATGGCCAATGGCACTATTTTGCCGCAGTCTTCGATACGCGTACCACCAGCGAAGATATTCAGTTTTTTGTGGATGGTGCACTTCAAACTTCCGTTACCAATTCTGGCGCAAGCCGTGATTACGGAACAGGAAATGCAAACGTTTATATCGGGGGTAGAGGAGATGGAGCCCACTTCTTCAATGGCCAAATGGATGATATCGCGATTGTCGGCCGCGCCATGAGTCAAGATGAAATTCAGGCGATCTATCGAAGTGGAGGAGGTTCCAAGAACAGCAACTTTGTTCAAGGAAACTATATTGGTACGGATATCACGGGCACCAAGGATGCAGGTACCACTTCGTTCGGTGTCCGCATTTCCGGCTCATCAGGTAATTTGATCGGCGGCACGATTTCCAGTGCAGCTAACGTCATTAGCGGCAACGATGTCTACGGCATTCGCATCGACAGCACAAGCTACGGTAACCTAATTTCGGGCAACTATATCGGTACCAATGCTACAGGCACCGCGGCTGTCAGCAATGGTTACGGAGTGATGATCGAAGGTGGAGCGAGAAATACGATCGGAGTTGGTTTGGATGGTGTAGGCCTTAAGAATGTGATCAGCGGTAACATTTCTTCGGGTGTCCACATCTACAACCTACCCGCATACGACAATGTGGTAGCAGGAAATTACATTGGCACCAATGCAGCTGGAACTTCTGCAATTGGAAATAATGTTGGCGTTTATCTTCAGAACACTGGTAGCAACCTTATCGGCGGTGACACCGCTGGCGAGGCAAACTTAATCTCGGGTAATGGCGCAAGCGGTATCTTTATCACCGGCAACGGAGCCGAAACCGGAATGGTGGGCTGGTGGAAAGGTGACAATAGTTCCACCGACGTCTTTGGTGTCCACAATGCGACTCTATTCAACGGAGCCACCTATGCCGCTGGCGTGACGGGAACAGCAAATACGGCATTCAGCTTCAATGGCTCCACCCAATATGCCTCCATCGCCGATTCCCCAAGCCTTCAGTTAGCAAACGCCCTGTCACTATCCGCTTGGATCAATGTCAATACGCTTACAGGTGGAACTGGCTATCAAACGGTTGTCTCAAAGTGGGACGGATCTACTCGAAACTACGGACTGTTTGTCAAAAGCAATGGTTCCATCGAACTGCAGTACTACAATGCAGCCAGTCAACAAATCATTTTGACCTCCGCGGCTGGTTTGGTTAGCACTGGAAGCTTCTATCACATCGCCGCTACGATGGACACCGCAACGAATACCATGACCATTTTCTTAAATGGCACGGTAGTCGGCACGCAATCCATGAATGGTGCCATCAAGACAAATTCCGCAGCCGTAACTCTTGGCCAGGATGGCGGAACCCATAACTTCAATGGCCGCATCGACGAACTCGCGATTTTTGAGCGTGCCCTCAGCTCATCCGAAGTCACGGCCATCTACCGCGCGAACGGAAGTGGATTTGCGGGCAACACAATTAGCGGCAACCTGATTGGAACCAACGCGGCAGGGACCAGCGCCATAGCAAATAACCTTGGGGTGCATATTGAAAGCTCCAAGATCAACACCGTCGGCGGTTCGAGTGCGGGAACTCGCAATGTTATCTCAGGGAACTCCAATAACGGCGTTTACTTGTCCGGCGTCGGCACGGAATGGAATACAATCGCTGGCAATTACATCGGCACCAACTCTGCAGGTACCTCCACCTTGGCGAATCTCAACGGTGTTGTAATCAGCAACAACGCCAATAACATCGTAGGGGGAACTACTGTCGGTTTCGGTAACTTAATTTCGGGAAATACCAATTTCGGAATTCAAGTGAGCGGCGAGAATACCTACGGTACTTCGATTGTAGGAAATTACATTGGAACTGACGCCAGTGGTAACGCTGCAGTTGCCAATACGACCGGTATCTTGTTGCAAAACGCTGGTAGCGTAACGCTCGGCGGCTCTGTTGCCGGATCAGGAAACCTGATCAGTGGAAACACGGGCGACGGAGTTTACATCACTGGTAACGGTGCGGAAACCGGGCTCATTGGCTGGTGGAAAGCGAATAACACCATTGACGATGTACTTGGAAAGAACCCAGCCACTCTCGTAAATGGTGCAACTTACGGTACTGGTGTCAATGGCGCAGCCAATACCGCATTCAGCTTTAACGGCTCTAATCAATATGCGACCGTTGCCGACTCCGATATGCTCGATCTCAGCAGCAGTCTTTCGGTTGACGCTTGGATCAATGCAACCTCTCTTTCTCACGTCAGCAGTTACAACACCATCATTGCCAAAGCAGGTGGCGGAACCGATCGCAATTTCTATTTGGGCGTCATGAACGATGGCACTATCCATGTGCACTATAACAACCCAGCTGGTGGCTCGGGAGGTTTCAACTCGGCCGCAGGTTTAATCACCACGGGTACATGGTACCACGTAGCACTTACCATCGACGTAAATGCCAGCACCATTAAGTTATATGTCAACGGTGTTCAGGTTGCCTCAGGCACTACCAATGGCTTCATGGCATCCAACTCCGCTCCTGTCTCCATCGGTGCGTACAACGGCGCATCATCTACTTTTAACGGCCGAATTGACGAAGTTGGTATGTACAGCCGCGTCCTAACATCTAGCGAAGTGGCCGATATCTATCACGCTAACGGTTTGGGTAAAGCAGGGAATACGATCATCGGAAACTTGATCGGCACCAATTCAGCGGGCACAACGGCACTTGGCAATGGAGGGAACGGAGTCATCATTGACAACTCAGCCATCAATACCATCGGCGGTTCCACAACCACCGAACGAAATGTCATTGCGGGCAACAGCTCAGATGGTATTCGCTTGATCGGCTCGACGAGTATGTACAACACCATCTCGGGCAACTACATCGGAACTAACGCAACAGGTACGGTCAGTCTGGGGAACCAAGACTACGGCGTCTACATCATCAACGGTGCGAACAACAACGCCATTGGTGGCCTCACGGCAACGGCAGGAACAGCTCTAGGCAACGTCATTTCGGGCAATACACAATCGGGTCTTGGTTTTTCAAATGCGGGAAGTGGAAACGTCGTTCTTGGCAATTTGATCGGTACCAACGCGGTAGGCAATGGCGATGTTGGAAATGCGTTCGATGGAGTCATGCTTAGTTTCTCAAACGGTCAAACCATCGGTGGCACGACATCAACTGCCAGAAATGTCATTTCGGGCAACGATCGGCACGGCATCACGCTCAATGGTATCAGTACTGTCACTATCCATGGAAATTATATTGGCACAGATATCACTGGATCATCGGATTTGGGTAACGCACAACATGGTATCTCCGATGGTGGCGGGAGTTCGGGAGTAACAATCGGGGGAACCGCTACTGGAGCTGGCAATGTCATCAGTGGGAACGATCAAGACGGTTTAGCACTGGCAAGCAACTATACCGTTTTGGGGAATATCATTGGACTTAACGCAGCCGGCACTGCTGCAATCGCAAACGGACGATATGGTATTAGCCTAAGTGGTTCAGGCAATGCGATTGGCGGAACGGCTGTTGGTGCTCGAAATGTGATCTCTGGCAACTCAAGTCATGGAATCCTAATCACCGGCAATTCCAATACCATCATCGGCAATTACATCGGTACGAACGCGGCGGGTTCAGCGGCCATTGGAAATGCAACCGGTGTTTACATCAGCGATGCATCGAGCAACACCATTGGTGGAGTAACAGCTTCATCAAGAAATATTATTTCTGGCAACGTGCAAAACGGAATTCGCATTGCAGGCTCAACGGCAACGAATAACCTGATTCAGGGCAACTCCATCGGAACGAATGTTGCTGGCACAGCAGCCATTGCCAATGGCGGTGGAGGTATACTGATATCAAATCTATCGTATTCAAATACGATCGGTGGAACAGCAACCGGTGCGGGTAACCTGATCTCAGGCAACACAGGCATCGGCGTCAGTCTCTACGATTCCCATAGCAACTCCTTATTCGGGAACTATATCGGCGTTGACACGACGGGCTCCGTTGCACTCGCCAATTCAAGTTATGGCGTCGCGGTCGTCGGTGCATTGAATACGATTGGCGGTTCAGCTAACGGTGCGGGGAACACGATCAGTGGAAACGGTTCCGACGGAATCTACGTCGGTGGGGCAGGGGCCTATGTTGGTGCCAATGGCTCACCAAGCGGCTTGGTGTCGTGGTGGAAAGCCGATAGCAATAACGCCGCGAGTACACTAGCACTCGATGTTACAGGCAGCAACGATGGTACGCTAAATAATGGCGCTACTTATACAACAGGCAAGACGGGAACTGCCTTCATTCTTGATGGCATTAATGACTATGTCGGAGTTCCCGACAGTGCTTCGCTACGCCCATCGGTTCTAACGCTATCGGCTTGGGTCAATCCAACCAGTACCACGGGCGTCAACGGGATCATATTGAAAGGAGCGAATGGTTCAAGCCCCCTCGGAGTGAACGGCAACTCCTATGGAATCTACTTAGTCAACGGAAAACTCAGTTACATTGTTTCGGCTGGTAGCGTTAACGCCTATTACTATGAAGGCTTGGGACCGACAGTTCCGACAAGCCAATGGTCGCATGTCGCTATGACTTACGATGGCTCTACCATGCGTTTGTATCTCAACGGCAGCGAGGTACACTCCATGGCAGCTTCTGGCGCAATCATCTACGACACAGCCCCTGTAACGTTTGGCTCGGATACCACAGCAGGAAATTCGGCCACCTCATTATTTCATGGCAAAATCGATGATCCTGCTCTCTTCAATCGCGCCTTGACGGCACAAGAGATTTCGACCATTTATACGGCCGGTGCGACAAGCCTTTCCGGCAATGGCGGCAACGTAATTCAAGGTAACCGAATTGGCATTGCAGCGAGTACATCTGGCGCGATTGGAAACTCTGGCAACGGTATATCGATCGCCTCGTCGGGCAACATCATCGGTGGAACAGCAGCTGAAATGGCGAACATTATCGCTAACAACTCCGGAGATGGAATAAGCATCTCCAGCACGGAAGTTACACCTACCAACATAAATAATTCAATCCTGGGGAATTCGATTTACGCCAATGGTTCCACCAACTTGACACTTGGTATCGATATCGGAACCAACGGTGTTTTGGCCAATGATGCGGGTGATACAGATCGCGGTGTCAACTTGGGCCAAAATTATCCGAGTCTAATCGGTGTAAACTATTCGGGCGGTAACGCAACCATCACTTATTCACTCGATGCACCCGCTGGCAACTATCGAGTCGAATTCTTTGGAAATAGCAGTGCTGATGCCTCTGGATACGGTGAAGGCCAGACTTATCTTGGGTCTGCAATACTAACATCAACCGGCAGTACAACGACCGGCACCGTCACTCTCACCGGCGTAAGCGTTGGCTCTCAAATTGCAGCCACCGCGACGGAGGACTTCGGAGGCGGTCTATATGGAAATACCAGCGAGTTCTCACTCACATCAGCCACATCCGCGACGATCAGCGGCAAAGTGTTTGACGACGTCAACTACGGCGGCGGGGCAGGGCGAGATTATGGCACAGCCAACTCTTCCGCCATTGCCAGCGGCTTCGCTACGGGTGCAATCGGCCGAAATGGAGCAGTCGTTGAGCTATATGACAGTTCCGGGAACTTTCTCACTTCAACCACGACAGACTCCAACGGCACCTACACTTTTACAGTGGGTCAAAATGCCAATTACTCAGTTCGAGTCGTAAACAGCACCGTAACGAGTGTCCGAGGCGGTTCGGGCTTGCTTCCGGTTCAGACCTTTCAAACCAATGTCAGCGGTACAAGTGTAACTGCGGTTACCAATTATGTTGGAGGCGACACTCCTCACGAAGTTGATGCGGCAGCCAATAGCGGATCACAAACTCTATCTTTCCTCGACACTCAAAGCGGAATTGATATTCAATCCGTTTCAACGGTCGAAACGATCTCCGGAAACGTTACCAACGTCGACTTCGGCTTCAATTTCGATACTATCGTCAATACCAACAATGCGGGTCAGGGTAGCTTACGACAATTCATATTGAACAGTAATGCACTCGGCAATACGAACCTGGCTCAAGTCGGCCAGACCGCTGGCAAAGAAGTTTCGATATTCATGATCTCCGATGGGCAAGCGCACTCAGGCTTACGCAGTGGTATTCTCAATCAACTGACGGGTAGCATTGGAACAGACGCACGAGCCATCATCAATCTCACTACTTCTCTCCCAACGATTTCTGCTGCCGACACTGTAATCGACGGTAGCACCCAAACGACATTCATCGGCAATAGCAACCCCGGTACACTTGGTCTTGGCGGTTTAGCATCACGTACCGTAGGTGTGGGTAACGATGGACTCGAAGGAACCGGTGATGAATTGACCATTACGGCGTTCTCACGACCCGAAATCGAACTCAATGGAACAACTGTATCAGGCGATGTCATTAGTGGCACGGCAAATAATGCAGCTATCCGCTCCATCGCAGTTTACGGAGCGACGGGTAGCGGGAACGTCTCGGTCATCAACCTGAGCTCAGGGTCAAATCAATCGATCGTCGACTCCGTGATTGGAGCAAATGCTGTAGGGACTGCAGTCGCAAATACTGCAAGCGGACAACCGAACTTAGTCTATGCCGCAAACACCACAAACTTCCTCTTCCAGCACAATTATGTCACCGCAGCGAGCAACAACGGTTTGCTGATCGGCTTCTACCCCTACAATTCAACCAATGCAACCGCCACCCAAAATCAGTTTACCGGTGACATTGACATCGCTACGGCTTTCTACGCCAATAGCTCTGCTTTGACCAACAATCTCTTTGACGGTGGACTTGGAACAGCAACTTCAATCAGCTATTCCGCATGGTCTGGTATTACCATTGCCGACAATACCTACACGAATAACTATCACAACGTCTCGATCGCAACCGGAAGCGATGTTACTATCACTCGGAACATTATCTATCCTACCCATGCGGACGCTGGCATCGCGATCGCAAATAACACTTCTCAACGAGTCATCATTTCCAAGAACGCGATATACGACAATGTCAACGAAGGTATCAATCTCGTTGGAGTCGCTGCAGCCAATGATGGCACGGTTTCCGCAAGCTTACCAAACCACGGTATCGACTCCCCCGTATTCACTGCAGTGCGCGTAGCCGGTACATCCTTATTTATCTCCGGTTACGTCGGTAATACTCCTAACCAATCCACCTTTGCCGGGGCAATTGTCGAATTGTTCAAAGTCCAAACGGGAGATGCAAACAATTATGGCGAAGGACGCTGGTATCTGGGTAATCTCGTAGCCGACGCTAACGGAAACTTCTCCGGTACCATTACATTGCCTGTTGGCATTACGTTGTCCAGCAACGATAAGCTCACATCTACGGCGACCATAGCTGCTTACGGAACGAGCGAGTTCGGCTTGAACACGACGCTGCGTACCGTAAGCGGTAAAGTATTTGAGGACCTCGGTGGCGATCAGCTCAGCAGCGGGCAGATAATCGGCGACTCGAACAATCCAGGCGTAAACGGAGCTACGATCCGCATCTACAAAGATGGTGGCGATGGAGTTGCCAACGGAACCGACGATTTACTCGTTGGACAAACAACAACGGGCTCCGATGGGACGTACAGTTTTACAGTTGATACCGGCACTTATTGGACAGCCGTCGATTCCAAGACCATTTCTTCATCGCTATCATTCCAGAGTGGATACGGACAAAGTGATGTTTGGGCCGAACAAACTTATGCAGTGGCAGACGCAGTCAAGAGCACTGGATACCAGGTTGCTGATGGAGCCCTGTACGGTGGCCGAAACCTAGAATCATCGGATGACACTCTCGCGTTGTCCACCAGCGAACACATCAATCGCGTTATCGTATCAACTTCTAATGTTGCGAATATTAACAGCGGCTTTGCCTTCTCCGTAGTCACGCGAACTGGCGACGGTGACAACGATCTCAGCAACAACCGCACGATGCAGGGAAGCTTGCGACAGTTTTTACAAAACAGCAATGCTCTCGCGGGGACCCAAACGGCTAACTTCCAACTGCAAACCACCGATACCAACTACAGCGGCGGTATCTGGACAGTGCGTCCAACGTCTGCGCTCCCAGCGATTACCGATACGGTCATCTTGAATGGTACGCTACAAAGTGGTTATAGCAATTCTCCGATCATTCAATTGTCGGGGAATTTAGCGGGCGCATCTGCAGATGGTTTTAAGCTGGAAAATGGGAGCGATAACAGTCAGATTCGCGGTTTCATCATCAATCAGTTTGCCGATGATGGGATCGATATCATGCCCGATGCAGATGGAATTCTGATCGCCGGTAACTACATCGGTGTCAACGCTGCGGGAACGAGCGACGCCGGCAATGGTGGTAACGGAATCCTCATCAACAATGCTGCTGCAACGGTCGGTGGTATAACAACTGCGGATCGAAACGTCATATCGGGTAATACCGGCGCGGGAATCGCCACCAATAGCAACGGTGATGGAGCCACTATCTTAGGAAACTACATCGGTCTGGATGCAACAGGCACCAATGCGATAGCCAATGACTATGCTGGACTGTCTTTTTGGGCCTCGTCCAATCTACAAGTAGGAAACGGAACCAGTGCCGGAGCTAACTGGATCGCCGGAAACGGAAATGCGGGTATCTTATTTACCGGCCCGATTACGAACCACGTTTATGACTGGAACTACATCGGACTCAACCTAAGTGGCTCTGTCGTAGGCGCTGGAACATGGGGCGGAATCGTAAGCAACATGGTCGGCCATAACGTAAATAGTATTACGATTCAAAACAATCGTGTCGCCAGCAATACGGCTGCCACGGGGATTTCCTTCTACGGTGGAACGCTCAACGGAACCGTTACCGTCGCTAACAATACCATAGGGCTTGGACTAGATGGAGTCACACCCGTTGGTTCACTCGGAACGGGAATCGGTATCACAAGCAACATCACCGCCATCAACGGAACTGTGTCGTTTACCGATAACAGCATCGCCGGCATGTCTACTGCTGGTATTGCTATTGATGCGGCCCCGACGGCTATCGGATCAGCTATCGCAATCAATCACAACACCGTTCATCACATCACTGGTTCAGCAGTTTCGATTGCTAATGGAAACAACAAAGCTCGCATCACCCAGAATAGTTTTTTTGACAACACTGCCATCGGAATCGATTTAGGAAAAGATGGGTCAACCGCGAACGATGGATCTACCACAACCGGAGCAGCGAACCAACTTACGGATAAGCCTGTTGTAACGCTCGCAAATTTAGTTGGAAACAATTTAACGGTCACTGGATATGTTGGTTCAGCGCCAGGACAGACAGTATTTGCCAACAATACCGTCGAGTTTTATGTGGCGGATCCTAACTCGGCCAACAGCAACGGAAAAACTTATTTGGGAAGTCTGATCACTGACTCCAACGGAAACTTCTCTGGTACCCTAGATGTTACCGGTAGAGGCGTTCTAGTTACGGATAAGCTAACCGCCTCGGCAACCGATAGTGCCTTTAATAGCTCCGAGTTCGCGCTGCAGTATGATGTTAACGTTAGCCCTACCGCAGCAGCCGATTCAGCCACCGCAGTGGAAGCAGGCGGGATTAACAACGGAACTGCAGGTACCAATCCAACCGGAAATCTCCTAACCAATGATACAGATGCAGACGCGGGCGATTCGAAGACTGTCACAGGTGTCGCGGCAGGCACTCAAGCGACCACAAGTGGGAATGTAACAAACGCTGTCGCTGGCACTTATGGTAGTTTGACCGTGCAGAGCGACGGCAACTATCAATATGTGGTCGATAACAACAACTCAACCGTTCAAGCATTGCGTCTATCTGCCAATACTCTGCAAGACACTTTTTCCTACACGGTCACAGATGGATCGGGCCTGACCAGCACAACCCAAATCACCGTTACCATTCAGGGTGCAAATGATACCCCCCATGCTATTGCAGGTGGTCCTTTCACTGTCGCTGAAAACTCCGCAGCCGCAACGGTTGTCGGAAGTGTTACTGGAAGTGATCGTGATACGGGAGATACTTTAACCTACAGTTTGACCAACAACGCCGGTGGCCGATTTGCCATCAACAGCTCCAATGGCACAATTACAGTCGCATCGTCCAATCTGCTGGACTTTGAACTCTACAATTCACATGTCATTACAGTTCAAGTTACCGATCTCTCCAACGCTACATTCTCGCAAGACTTTACGATCAATATCTCGAATATCAACGAAGCCCCAACTTTTGCAGCTGGCAGCGGTATTCTAACGACAACGGTAAACAGCTATGCTGAGGAAGCTGCCGCTATTACGTTGCAGAATGATGGGAAAATCGTAGTGGCAGGCACTGCCTGGATCGCAAGCAGTGACGACTTCCTGGTAATTCGATACAACCCAGATGGTTCACTCGACACAACCTTTAGCGGTGATGGTATTGCCACGACCCCGATTTCAGGCAGCGATTACGGAACTGCAATTGCCATTCAAGCCGACGGAAAAATACTGGTTGCCGGAACTAGCAATAATCAGTTTTCTATGGTCCGCTACAACAGTGATGGATCGCTGGACACAACCTTTGATGGTGACGGAAAAGTCATCACCAACATCGGACCAACTGCAGATACCGTAACAGACATGGTTCTTCAGTCGGATGGAAAAATAGTTTTGGTCGGAGTCGCAAGCAACGGCACAAACCAAGATTTTGCGGTAGTGCGTTACAACTCTAATGGTTCGCTGGATACAACCTTTAGCGGTGATGGTATCGCACTGATTGATTTCGGTGTCATCGAGACAGCTCTAGCAATCGCTTTACAGTCTGATGGGAAACTGGTCGTAGGTGGTCATTCAACAAACGGAATCACACAAGATATCGCTATTGCTCGTCTTAATTCGGATGGAAGTTTGGACACAACCTTCAGTGGCGACGGCCTCTACAAATTTGATCTTTATGGAAGCTCCGATAGCGTTAGCGAAATTGCCATCCAGTCCGATGGGAAGATTGTTGCTGCCGGTGGCTATTGGACTGGAGCCAATAACGATGTAGCCATTGTCCGCTTAAACTCCGATGGAACACTTGATACATCTTTCAGCGGTGATGGAAAACAACTCAGCGGACTAAGCGGTAATGAGAATGTTAGTGGGCTAAGCATTTTATCCAACGGCAAACTACTAGTTGGAGGCACTTCAAACAGCAGCGGAAATGATGACTTCGCTCTTGTACAATTCAATAGCAACGGATCGCTTGACACCACATTCGACGGTGACGGATTAGCCCTGGCTGCGATCAGCGCAGGGACCGACACGGGCTTAGCCATGACCGTTCAACAAAATGGAAAAGTTATTGTATCTGGTCGAACAGGTCTTCCTTATCACGATGTGGCGTTGGCGCGTTTTCATGCCGATGGAACGCTTGATAACACCTTCAATCGCTCGGGGACCTCTACACTTGGTGGTACAGTGGGTTATTCCGAAGGGGGTACTGCAGTTGTTCTCGATAACAATGCGATTGTTGTCGACGACGATCTATCTCTTTCAAACAACTATGCCAATTCTACGTTGACCATTCAGCGAAATACGGGCGCGAACGCAGAAGATACCTTTAGCAGTACGGGCACACTTTCTCTGGCAGCTGGAAATGTCGTTATTTCGGGCACGGTTGTCGGTACGTATACCAATGCGGCTGGCCAATTGGCAATCACATTTAACTCATCTGCTACTAACCAATTAGTCAACAGAACACTTCAACAAATCACTTACAGCAACACCAATGAAGCACCTCCATCAAGCGTTGTCTTGGAATGGACATTCAACGATGGAAACACCGGAGCACAAGGTACCGGCGGCGCTCTCAGTGCTACCGCTTCGATTACTGTCACAATCACTGCAGTCAATGATGCGCCCGTTTTGGATAATACAGGATTAATGACACTTACTTCCATCACGGAAGATCAAACCAACCACGCAGGCCAAACCGTCGCCAGTATCATCTCGTCTGCGGGTGGGGACCGTATAACTGACGTCGATAGCAGTGCCTTCGAAGGTATCACCATTACTGCGCTGCAATCTGGAAATGGGACATGGCAATATTCTCTCGATAACGGCACAAATTGGTCCAATATTGGTAGCGTTACTAATGCAGCTGCGTTACTGCTTCGAAGCACTGACCACGTTCGATTCGTGCCCAACGGGCAAAACGGTACTGCGGCTGACATCACCTTCCGAGCCTGGGACCAAACCTCGGGTACAACTGGGAACCTAGTTGATACCAGCACGAATGGCGGAACTACTTCCTTTAGTAGCGCCACTGAAATCGCTTCGATAAGCGTAACGAGCGTGGCAGACTCCCCGCAAACGAGCAGTGATTCAGCCAACGCCATTGAAGCTTGCGGTCTGAATAACGGTACCGCTGGCTCAGACGCAACAGGAAACGTTCTAAGCAACGATAGCGACGTAGACAGCGGCGATTCAATATCCGTTGTGGGTGTCGCCTTTGGTACATTTAGCAGTGTGTCTGGCAGTATTAATACAGCCATACAAGGCACCTATGGCATATTGACTCTGCAGGCCAACGGTTCGTTCGTGTATGTTGTCGATAATAGCAACGCAGCGGTTCAGGCTTTGCGAACGCTCTCCAACACACTGACGGAGACATTTACCTATACCATCGAAGACTCAACCTCGTTAAGCAGCACTACACAGTTGCAAATCGTCATTCAGGGCACCAATGATACACCGACGGATATCATCGGCGGTCCGTTTACGATTGCAGAGAACAGCGTTAACACCACAGTCGTAGGTACTCTTTCTGCTTCCGATTTAGACGCGGGGGACACGCTGACGTTTAGCTTGAGCAATAACGCCGGAGGTCGGTTTGCCATCGATGGCAACACGGGCGACATCACGGTTCAGGATAGTTCTTTGCTGAATTTTGAATCCAGTTCGTCGCACGTTGTTGTGGTACGAATTACGGATACAGCGGGACTTTATCGCGAAGAAAGCGTTACTATTTCTCTAACAGATGTTGATGAATTCGACGTCGGCACCGTGAGCGACACGAACACTTCGAGTAACAGTGTCGATGAAAACTCGTCTATTGGTACGCTAGTGCAAGTCACATCGTTTGCAGTGGACGGAGACGGAACAAATAACACGATCACGTATTCTCTTACCAACAACGACGGTGGACGCTTTGCGATTGACAGTGTTACCGGTGTGGTCACGGTGGCGGGAGCGATTGACCGAGAAGCGGACGGGGCGTCACGCACCATCACTGTCCGAGCTATCTCCAGCGACGGTTCCTTTACCGACCAGAACTTTACGATTGCGATCAACGATCTCGATGAATTCAACGTCGGGGCTGTCACCGATACCAACGCGACCACTAATAACGTTGACGAAAATGCCTCCGTTGGTACCGTGGTTCAAATTACTGCTTTAGCCGCCGATAATGATGCAACCAACAACACCATCACCTACTCACTCCAAAACAACGATGGTGGGCGTTTCCAAATCGACAGTGTCACTGGCATCGTTACCGTGGCCGGTGCCATCGACCGCGAAGCGGACGGTGCTTCACGTACTATTACTGTTCGAACGACCTCCAGCGACGGCTCATTCACCGATCAGAGTTTTAGCATCGCTATCAACGATCTCGATGAATTCAACGTCGGGGCTGTTGCCGACACCAACGCGACCACCAATAACGTCGACGAAAATGCCTTGGTTGGAACTGTTGTTCAAATCACCGCTTCAGCCGCAGATGCCGATGCCACCAACAACACCATCACCTACTCACTCCAAAACGATGATGGCGGTCGCTTCCAAATCGACAGTGTCACCGGCGTAGTTACAGTAGCCGGTGCCATTGACCGCGAAGCGGACGGTGCCTCACGTACCATCACTGTTCGAGCCACCTCCAGCGACGGTTCCTTCACTGACCAGAATTTTACTATTGCCATCAACGATCTCGATGAATTCAACGTCGGGGCTGTCACCGATACCAACGCGACCACTAATAACGTCGACGAAAATGCTTCGGTCGGAACTGTGGTTCAAATCACCGCTTTAGCCGCAGATGCCGATGCCACCAACAACACCATCACCTATTCATTGCAAAACAATGATAGCGGTCGCTTCCAAATCGACAGCGTCACCGGCATCGTCACGGTCGCTGGTGCCATCGACCGCGAAGCAGACGGTGCTTCACGTACTATCACTGTTCGAGCCACCTCCAGCGACGGTTCCTTCACTGACCAGAATTTTACGATTGCCATCAACGATCTTGACGAATTTAATGTTGGGGCGGTCACCGATACCAACGCCACAAGCAATAACGTCGACGAAAATGCTTCGGTCGGAACTGTGGTTCAAATCACTGCTTTAGCCGCCGATAATGATGCAACCAACAACACCATCACCTACTCACTCCAAAACAACGATGGTGGGCGTTTCCAAATCGACAGTGTCACTGGCATCGTTACCGTGGCCGGTGCCATCGACCGCGAAGCGGACGGGGCTTCACGTACTATCACTGTTCGAGCCACCTCCAGCGACGGTTCCCTCACGGACCAGAACTTTACGATTGCGATCAACGATCTCGATGAATTCAACGTCGGGGCTGTCACCGATACTAATGTGACCACCAATAATGTCGATGAAAATGCATCGGTTGGTACGGTCGTTCAAATCACCGCTTTAGCCGCAGACGCCGATGCCACCAACAACACCATCACGTATTCATTGCAAAACAACGATGGCGGTCGCTTCCAAATCGACAGCGTCACCGGCATCGTCACAGTAGCTGGTGCCATTGACCGCGAAGCGGACGGGCCTTCTCGCACTATTATTGTTCGAGCGACCTCCAGCGACGGCTCCTTCACCGATCAGAGTTTTAGCATCGCTATCAACGATCTCGATGAATTCAACGTCGGGGCTGTCACCGATACTAATGTGACCACCAATAATGTCGATGAAAATGCCTCGGTTGGTACCGTGGTTCAATTCACCGCTCTAGCGGCTGATGCTGATGCGACTAACAACACCATCACCTATTCACTACAAAACAACGATGGGGGTCGCTTCCAAATTGACAGCGTCACCGGCGTAGTCACAGTCGCCGGTGCCATTGACCGCGAAGCGGACGGTGCTTCACGTACTATCACCGTTCGAGCGACCTCCAGCGACGGCTCCTTCACCGATCAGAGTTTTAGCATCGCTATCAACGATCTCGATGAATTCAATGTTGGGGCAGTCACCGACACCAATACCACCACGAATAACGTCGACGAAAATGCCTCCATCGGCACGGTGGTTCAAATCACCGCTTTAGCCGCTGATGCTGATGCGACTAACAACACCATCACCTATTCATTGCAAAACAACGATGGCGGTCGCTTCCAAATCGACAGTAACACTGGCGTAGTTACAGTCGCTGGTGCCATTGACCGCGAAGCAGACGGTGCTTCACGTACTATTACTGTTCGAGCCACCTCCAGCGACGGTTCCCTCACGGACCAGAACTTTACGATTGCGATCAACGATCTCGATGAATTCAACGTCGGGGCTGTCACCGATACTAATGTCACCACCAATAATGTCGATGAAAATGCCACGGTCGGCACTGTCGTTCAAATCACCACATTAGCCGCAGATGCCGATGCCACCAACAACACCATCACCTACTCACTCCAAAACGATGATGGCGGTCGCTTCCAAATCGACAGCGTCACCGGCATCGTCACAGTAGCTGGTGCCATTGACCGCGAAGCGGACGGGCCTTCTCGCACTATTATTGTTCGAGCGACCTCCAGCGACGGCTCCTTCA
>JAFLCP010000230.1 GCA_017303505.1 Planctomycetota bacterium
GGGTTGGCTGGGAAATGAGTCGGGATAATTTTCAAAGGGGAAATTGTCCGCCGCGTTTCTCTCTGGTTGTTTGACGATCTCGATCGCGTGTTCGCCAAAAGTGGCGGCAAGGTGGCAAGGGCGTCTTTTTATGGGCGTTCGCGTTTACTCTTTAGTACTTTGCTTATCCAAGTTTGTGTCGATGATGATCCATTTGGGCAAAGGTATTACCGGGAGTCTGGCAATCAACAGGAGCACGCCGGAAAGGATAACGAGAATTGGAACCTCCATGTCAAACGAAATACGATTCGTCTGGCGAAGGATGGATAGAGTACTGGCCAAGATGAAGAACGGGCCGACGACAATAGTCACCTTATCGATACCTCCTACCACAAAGGTGACGAAGCCAACCATCGCTAGGCCAAGTGTCCATACCCAGTCAATGCCAGGTGCGACTCCTAAAACGGTGAGCAACCATCCGCTTCCAACTGTGATCAACAGAATCGGTAATAGCAGCGTCTTTTTATCCGGTTGCATACGTGCCTGCCCTAGTGTTGGCTTATCGTTACTTCAGAGTGGCTTGGCAGCAGCATCAACGCTGGAGCCAAGAAATCGAAGTGTACAACCTGGAAATATTCATTTCGAGTATGTAGGACCGAAAATATGTTGATGTCCGACGTAGGTAGCCCATTATGGGACCACGAAAGGCACGAAAATCGCGAAAGAGACAGATTGTCGTTCAATCGACTGCTAGGCGAATGTCACTTTGCCGAGACGAGCCACCGACAAAATCGAACCGAGGGACGAGATCGCATATGATATGAGCAAAGGGAACAAATTGAATTTAAACTCGAAAATTTGCTTCACTGTTTTACAGCCCGCAAGTATTTCAGCGACGTTATCTCGACCACTCAATAACGATATAGTTTTCTGCAAACGTCAACCATTCTTTGACAAGCTCTTCTTGGGCTTCTCGGGAAGGTATGGTGCTCATGGAGCAGTAGCCACCAGGGAACTCGCAATAGTAATCATCGATGGCGCCTGGGAAATCGCTGGGGGATAGGTACCGTTCGTGCATGATAGAATTCAGTATTCCGAGGATCAAAGCCCTTTTCTTGTATTCCATGTTCGGAACTTTTAGTTCTTCGATTAGCGCTGGCACTGCTAATTGGTCCATTTGTAACAGCTTTCCCTGCAATGAATCTGGCGGAATCAATGAGTGGTAGTCCGGACCATATTTGCTACCGTTCAGTTTGATGGTCTTGGTTGGAGTTAGCCGCGAAACCAAGTCTTTAGACTTCTGAAAATCCTCGCGCGACAATTCAATGCGCAACTTGCTCCTGGCGCGAATTCAATCTCAAATTTTTCGGAGGCCACAAGCACTAAGTTGTCAAGCTCCTTTTCGTTTGAGATATCGGCGATCAAAAACTCATTATGATACAGAGCTCGCGCTGTGTATTTGCCAGGCTTTCGTATTCGAACATAATGTTCCAGTATGGGGCATTCAGTGTCCTCGCCACCGAACTTGAGTTCGCCGACGTGATACACCCCCCCACCTAATTGACCTTTCCTTGCCAATTCGGGAACTTGCTGGCCATGCTCATCCCAAACTTGAATTCGCCAACGAGCTAGTCGTCCACTTCGATAGTCTCCACCGAATTTGTACCAAACAGACTGTAGACCTTCGTCTTGATTTACGATTTTCACAGGAATACGAGTTGTGGCTCGAATCGCAGTGCTGATTCGTTTCCCTTCATTAACATCGATTCGCAAAGGGGGACGTTTCCCTTCCATACGTCGTATCGTCGTGAGTAGCGCAAGGTCATTGAAAAGCCCCCATACTTCCTCGTCGGTTGCAATCGGAAAGGGGATACTTTCGTACCGAATTTCACGGAGAGCCTGTAGTGCTGGTTCACCCATGGTCTCAAGCCGCTTCAGGATTGCATCGGAATGATTTGGATCGGATGCTGCAGAATCGGATACGGATTGAGGATTGGCCTCATAACTGCGGATCAATTTTGAAACCTCTGGTTTGGATTCGCTCTGCGTAAAAGCGAAGTCAGCAAAACAGAAAAGAACCAAAATAGTTATGGTAATGGTGACAGTTGTTTTCACTTGCGAAACTCCTGGCGAAGGAGATGGTGTGGTTACTGCATCGCTCATTTTTGCCAATGCTGCAAGAACCATTCGGCGAGTTCCCAATCGCGATCTTGCTCCAGCTTAAAGCTAAAGGGTCGAACTTGCTTGTCGTTTTCCACTATGTCCATCAAAAAAGTGTTGGCAATTTCGGGATTGTATACACGATAGATAAGTTCACACGTTCCGTTCCAGATAATACGGGCGAGAAATAAGGCATTACCGTCTGCTTTGAGGTTCTCATCAAAATGTGCGTTGATTTGACGGAACAGTTCGTGTTCTGCTGAGGTTGGCATCCCATTATCATTCACGTCACTTAATTCAGTGAGGATCGATAAGTGATATGAAAAAACGATCTTGGGTTCGAAGTTGGCGAGCGATTGATTGACCGCGCAAATTGCCGGCTTTCCATCATCTTCCCACTGTAACGCTGCAAAGACCTCTTTCGGAATAACCACATTGAATTCTTCTGACATTGGATATCTCGCTGTTGAAATAGCTTATTGATGTCCTTGAGAGGGAACGCCGTATTGGTTGCGAATAGGCTTAAAAGCCGATCTGTCCAGATTTCGCTCAGGATTTCCTGTCTGATTTGGCAAAGAGTTGTGAGGTTCCGTGAGTTGTGTTTGGCGCGTCAGCTTCTTTTTCGGCGGGGGTTGCCATAAAAATAACATATCTCCCGATGCGAACCAAAGGGCCACAATGACACTTTGAGGCCAGTTGCCTTGAAAACCCAAGGTTGCCAAAAATCAATGATCCACTTCTTCGATTCCTGGATCGCGCGGGGGACGATAGGGATAGAGCGTGATGCGAATCGATGCTCCATGCTCGACGATTCTGCGGAGAGTTGCGTGGGATATCGTCTGTGGAACAGGCAACGGTTCAGCACCGCAGTCATAGCCGATGTTAAATTCAAATCTTGTGCATTGTTGAAGGACTTGGGTTGCGGCTGGGGAAAGTTGATCCAAAGCATCCAATAAGTTTATGATATTCGGCTCCGGTTCATCGGCATTGCAGTCCTCGAACATGGCATACCATGTACCATCGTCGCACGGTGTCGCGCGCCCAAACAAGCCGTGCTGGACCATTTCTGCTCGGAGGTCCTCCAGTGAGCAAGTTGCCACAAGATCCAGGTCGGTGTTAAGGTATTCGATCTGCGGATTGGAGTTCAAAGCTCAAGTTCCTGGGAAGGGCGAATACTGCGAGGGTTGCTGCAAACGGATTTGCTGCGTATACGCACGAATGCAAGCGTTCCTCAAAGTTTGACCACGAAAGCCACGAAAAACACGAAACGTCAAGCGGACTGACCACTTTGTTGGCTCCAGTATGACGGTTCGACAGTTGCGACAGCAATCATGTGTGCACTTGGTTAACTGATTTTGAGCCCGACTGTCGCTTTGAGTTTACTCCAACAGCGAGCCCATTGTTTATGAACCGCGAAAGTAACGAAAATCGCGAAAGCTTCCGCGACGCATCTTTGTTTCTTGTTGAAATGCAGTCTGCGGACCTGCACCTACTGCAAGCGGGAATCGCTTGATCGGCAACTCAGGTCGGTTTTTGTTCGTCTCTTTAGGTTCTACCACGCTACCCAACGAAGCTCATTTCGCTTCATGGTTATAGGAGGCAGGGATTGTGGATTTTCACTAGGGGCAAGGCCACATTCGTAGTGCCTGTGCCGCCGTTGAAACTTACCCAGCAGCGGAATTCGAAACGGTTCGTCGACGTAGTCGGAGATCTTCATATCGTAGACACCTGCCGAAACTGACGGTAGTTGTTGACCGCTTCGTCGCAGCAACGCGCGAATGGTGTCATCGTCTGGATTAGACGCGTCTCCCAAAATAATCACACCCTCGCCGTCCGATCTCATCCATCGGCGAAGTTGAGTGATAAAAAATGGTAGCAGTATCGCAATCAAGGCCGTACCAATGAGAACGGTACGAATACGAAATCGTGGAATCCATCTCCGCATGCCGTTGCCTCCAAACTGCGCGTACATTGAATCCTGTAGTCGAACGTTTTGCATCATCATATCGCCGACTGATGCCATCCTTCTGCTAAAGCATCAACGGCGACTTTGATGCATACCGTAGTTCTGTTTCTTGTGTTCGGCACCGCTTGATAAAACGGACATCACTGCTACCCAGATAGATTCTACAGCGTAATGTCGTTGAGTTCGAGCATGGCCGGCTTATCGAGTTTTACGCCAACAATAAGCCCATTGCTTGTGAACCACGAAAATAACGAAAATCGCGAAAGCTTCAGTGATGCTAGTTGCTTGTTGCGTTCATTAGCTACAGCGATCTGGACTCATATCGCAAGAGAGTTTCATGGCGGGAAGTGTAACTTATTGAGATTAGCAAGAATTCGTAGCGATAGAGTTCGTCACTCTTCTCCGGCTCGGAGGCTTAAGTCACCGGTGTTTGCGGGGCATGTACCTAGCTTCGGACGAACGCCGCTTATCTACCGGTACTCGCTGAACGGTAGAAGGGCTCACAGAAAAGACGCAAAAAAATGAGCGGTGATGGTGCGAATTCGGCCGTGGCGAAGCGATACCTATAAGACACCGGCCGTTGAAGCTGTTCGCTAGCGGTTGGTTTACCGCGAAAGCTTCACGAACGACTTCTCCAGAGCAAGGGCTTAGGCGATGGCAACCTAACCCCCGGCAAACAGCTAACCACCCATCGAGTCTTCCCCGTTGTGCAATAGCTCGGTCAGGAAAGCAGCGTCTAATCCGTCGTTTGTTCGTTCTGTAGCCTCTGTCGATTAGTCGTTTCGCTGAAAGTATCCCCATCTCAATTGGTTGGCACCCGAACGTTCGCGATTTCGCTCACGGAGTTTCTCAACGGCCTTGGGAGTAATCCGGACGTTGCCGAGGCAGAGTGACTTCAGTGAATTTAGTTCAAGGATGGCGTCAATGGCGTTATCGGTCACTTCCGTGCTCGTCACGTTCAGATGCTCAAGGCACTTGCATTTCTTCAGGTGCAACAGGTCATCATCTGTCACGTTCGTCTTTGTGAGTACAAGGGTTTGAAGCCGCTCCAGTTTGCCAAGTGCAATGAAGTCATCCTGCGACAACTGCATGTCACTGAGCTTCAGGATTATGACATAGCCATCCTTATCACGGACAACGCGGGGAATTGTCTTCCCGTCGGACAGCCGCAGTTCGGTAGCTTCGGCACGATCCACAATGTCTGCCAAAGATACCGATGAACTAATCAGAATGGCCGCGATTACGCAGGTCGTTTGAAACATCATTTGGTACGCCCTTGATTGGAAGAACGGATCGCATCAGCAAGTCACCGAGTGATGTTGTCATTCTACAGAAGCACAATCGGCGACTTTGGTGCGCGCTATAGTTTTGTTTTTGTGTCCGGCTCCGATCGACCTATCGTCGGTCACATTTGCCCAAAAAGATTCATTGGTGAATGGTTGTTGATATCGAGCATGGCTGTCGATTTGAGTTTACTCCAACAGCGAGCCCATTATTTATGAACCGCGAAAGTAACGAAAATCGCGAAAACCCCGCGACAGTCGTCACTCACCACTCCCGTATCTCTCTATTGGCTGGACCCTAACCACTGTAGTGTGTTGCTAGAGAAGAGGGACCGATTGAATTCAGAAAATTGTAGTCGTGCACCGGCCCCATTGTATTGGATTTAGAGAGTTCGCGATTTGGCTTGATGCGCGACATTGTACTTATTCCGACATGGAGACGGTCAAAGATTCTGGAATGCCATAAACCAGCCAGTTCCCCGGGAATTGTTTCAGGTCTCTCGGATCAAAGCGAGAAAATTACTGCCGAAATAGTTATTCAGCAGTAAAGGCTCTTATTAGAAGAGCTGCTTGCGGCGTGGTTCAAAGGAAAAGGACTGTGACTCAGAATCCTCGTCGACTGTTTCTGACTCAGAAGATTCGATTTATGGTTGGGTGCAAGCATTCCGGCAGTGGTGCGACCGAAGAGATAGAGGTCTGTCTCGCAGTTGGATTATTGTTCCACACCAGGAAATCTCACTTGTAATGGAGATTCGGTGGGGCGGATGGTGGCGAGGCAAGGAGCAGTTGATGGCGACTGCGAGTAAAGTGATGCGAGTCCGGCGGGAGATTGCTTTTGGGACTGAGTGGATGAAGGGAGTGCGCATAAAAAAACCCTCTGCTTTAGGCAGAGGGTTTTTATAATAAATCCGGCGAGACCTACTTTCGCACTGGTGGGCACTATCATCGGCTCTGGAAGCTTAACTTCTGTGTTCGGGATGGGAACAGGTGTGACCTTCCAGATAAAGTCACCGGAAAGAGTTGTATTAGCGGTTAGGCTAATACAACCCGGTATATTAAGGTTGGATGGGGTAAGGTTATGCGGAGCAATTCAATCTCAGGGTAAACTGAGCGAGTGAGAGTGCAAGATAACGGTGGTCAAGCTTTCGTCCGTTAGTACCACTTAGCTGAACTGGTTACCCAGCTTACACATGTGGCCTATCAACCTGGTAGTCTACCAGGGGACTTTCGTGTAAAACACTTACGAAACCTGATCTTGGAGAGGGCTTCACGCTTAGATGCTTTCAGCGTTTATCCTTTCCACAGTTAGCTATCCAGCCGTGCCGCTAGCGCGACAACTGGTACACCAGAGCTGTGTCCAACCAAATCCTCTCGTACTAAAGTTGAACCTCCTCAAGTTTCGAACGCCCACGGCAGATAGGGACCGACCTGTCTCACGACGGTCTGAACCCAGCTCACGTACCACTTTCATTGGCGAACAGCCAAACCCTTGGGAGCTTCTTCACCCCCAGGATGTGATGAGCCGACATCGAGGTGCCAAACCGCCACGCCGCTGTGGACGCTCGGTGGCGATAAGCCTGTTATCCCCAGAGTACCTTTTATCTGATGAGCGATGACCCTTCCATTCGGAATCACCGGATCACTAAGTCCTACTTTCGTATCTGCTCGTCTTAAATGACTCGCAGTTAAGCGCCCTTCTACCTTTACGCTCGTTGCCTGATTGCCGACCAGGCTGAGGGCACCTTTGAGCTCCTCCGTTACTCTTTGGGAGGAGACCGCCCCAGTCAAACTGCCCAACTGACAATGTCCCCCACCTAGATTCATAGCATGGGGTTAGAATTAAAATATATCCAGGCTGGTATCTCAACGATGGCTCCTCGAGTGCTTGCGCACCCGATTCACAGCCTCCCAGCTATTCTGCACAGAACATATCTCAACCCAATATCAGCCTACAGTAAAGGTTCATGGGGTCTTTCCGTCTAACCGCGGGTACGTGGCATCTTCACCACGACTACAATTTCACCGGGTCGGTGTTTGAGACAGTGCACCAGTCGTTACGCCTTTCATGCAGGTCGGAACTTACCCGACAAGGAACTTCGCTACCTTAGGACCCTCATAGTTAGGGCCGCCGTTTACTGGGGCTTCGGTCGCGAGCTTCGCTTTCGCTAACCCTCTTCCTTAACCTACCAGCACCGGGCAGGCGTCAGACTCTATACATCCTCTTACGAGTTCGCAGAGTCCTGTGTTTTTGATAAACAGTCGCTAGTGCCGATTTTCTGTGGCCCACTTGCGTGGGCGCCCCTTATTGCGAACGTACGGGGCCATTTTGCAGAGTTCCTTAAACACCGTTCTCCCGAGCGCCTTAGATTACTCATCTCACCTACCTGTGTCAGTTTTAGTACGGTCACGTATGCTTCAAAGCTTAGAAGCTTTTCTAGGACATCCTTCCAACATCATCCAGATCTTAAACGCTGTTAGCTCCGGACCTTGAACCTATTGAGGCGGATTTCCCAACCTCCATTCTTGGTCCGAAGCAACGGACATTTCTAGTCGTCCGCATGTCTTTCGGATGCCGTCCCTCCATCGCTCCACATACATGGCGCAGGAATATTAACCTGCTATCCATCGTCTACGCCTTTCGGCCTCGACTAAGGTACCGGCTAACCCTGGGCGGAATTACCTTCCCCAGGAAACCTTAGGCTTTCGGCGAGCAGGATTCTCACCTGCTTTATCGTCTACTCATTCCGGCATAATCACCTGTATGGCCCAGCACAGCTCCTTTCGGTACTGCTTGTATCTGCCATACAGCGCTCTCCTACCGCTCATTACTGAGCCCGCGGCTTCGGTATAATGCTTTACTCCCGTTCATTATCGACGCAGAACTGCTCGACCAGTAAGCTGTTACGCACTTTTTAAATGGTGGCTGCTTCTAAGCCAACATCCTGGCTGTCTGAGCAATTCAACTTT
>JAFLCP010000231.1 GCA_017303505.1 Planctomycetota bacterium
CATTGATTTTGGGGACTTATCCTCGTACAATTACAGGCATGTTTTCCGGAGTTTGGGTCTTGACTTCAATTTTGATTCGCTTGCTGATGTCTATCCAAGTGCTGCTTTGCCCAGCGCTTTGCGTAGGTACTTGCGCGACTCATGAACGATTCTCGCAGGTAGAATCTGTCGCTACTTGCGGTTGCTGCTCAGATGTGTGTGCCTCAACGCCCTTGGAAAATGGTCCCGCTGCACCACCGTGTGACCCCTGCTCGGATTCCTGCAATTGCTTCTGCGGTGGTGCTGTTACTTCGCAAGTCGATGAGATTTCGGCTGTTGATGCCGTTGGGCAGCTTGTAGCTCCTCTCGATCCTCAGTTACGAATGGCTCCGCAAGCGATTGTCTCAAGCCACGAAAAATGTCATGAGGACGGAACGAAGCTCTTTGGTCGTGGGCTCCTGCGCGCTTATTGCGTACTTCTGATTTAACGAAGCTCTTCTTCGTTACCGAATGCATCTATCTTGACCAGCACGGGCTGGCCGTAGTTCCTTTTTATAGGAGTGCGTTATGTCCCGCACCATCATCGAACCATTCATCCCGGACTTAGAACTCCAATCAAAGTCATTGCCTATGACAGAGCCCGAGTCACCACTTCCATCTACGACAGCACTGCGCACTTTTGCCATTTTGACGTCGCTCAACTTGCTATGTGGTTGTGGATTGCTTCCAATTTCCAATCACAGGGCTTCGATTGAGCAGTCCCAAGTAAAGCCCATAAGTCTTGTAGAAGATCCGTTAAATCGTAGTGAAATTATCAGAACCGAAGAAAACTTCGCAGAGCCCGTCGCTATCGACTACCCGCGATTGTCACCTACAGAACTTGATTTCCAGCATCGACTCTATTCGATGGACCGGGAAGGCGCGACACAAGCGGATTTATCGGTTCCAAAAAAGTTGCTCCATGATCAGCTCAGTTTCTATTCGATTGATTCAATGGCAAACTTAGGGCTAGCTTTCGGTGCCGGGGCTGCGATTGCCAATACTGGTGCGGACGAAGCGATTCATCGCCACTTTCAGTCTTCAGTTCGCAATGCGACGAGCGACGATTGGTTTGAATTTCTACGTGCGAACAAAGAATTAGGTAACGGCACAATAACATTACCGATCTTTGGCTCCTTGTGGCTTGCCAATGAGCTGGTTGATGGACCTCCCGCATTCGAGACCGCCGGCAAATGGGGTGAACGTTCCATGCGAGCATTCATAGTCGGCGCGCCTCCACTGATTTTTACACAAGTACTAACGGGTGGATCTCGACTGTACGAGACCGACAAGGGCTCCCGCTGGCAACCGTTTCAAGACAACAATGGCGTGAGTGGGCACGCGTTTATGGCTTCTTTGCCTTTCATCACGGCAGCAAAGATGACGGACGATCCTTGGAAGAAGTCGTTCTGGTATGGAGCTTCAACACTTGGCCCGCTCTCGCGCGTAAACGATAACGCCCACTACACGTCTCAAATCGGACTTGGGTGGGCAATTGCCTACGTCGCGGCGTCGGCGGTAAATCAAACCGATACAGGAAGGAAGGGTTGGTCCGTAATCGCCAATTCGACAGGGAGCGGGTCTGATTTCGCATTACAGTACCGATGGTGAAGTCATCAAGTTTCCTCAACTGCTGCATTCCAAAAGACGATTCAACTCGTCAGAAGACTTACTCCCATTCGAAAGCCACTTGGGACAAGCGGGCAATAGCTTGCAAAGAAGTTTCAGCGAAGGAATCGTATTTTGAACAAATCAGTCTCGTTTCTGTTAGCAGTTTTGCTTTCGTTTGGCTCGCTCTCTACGAGTATGGGATGCGCTAGTGCGAAACTTCCATGGCTTGCTTCGAAAACGCCCAAACAAAGTGCGATGCAAGAGTACATCGCCAAAAGCAACACAAATGTCTCGCTGCAAGACCCTGCTTTCGCCGATTCGAAGCCGGAAGTTCTAAAACCAAGAAGCCGTCCAGCAGCATCGAGCAGCCAAGGCTGTGGCGGCGGCTGCAGCCACTAAAATGCCAGCAAAAATCGAGACGAATGCTTGGTGCCAGTGTATTTGAAGCCTGACACCGAAGGACTTGGAACTCGACAATCGACGCTTTGCACATAAGATCTCTGTTGCCTTTCCTCGTAGTTGTCCGATATACTTCGTTAATGGTTCCCTTCAACTCAATCCTAAGATCAGCACTTGCAGTGGTTCTCCTGTTGGCACAGTCCGCAGGCGGGCTTCCTCGTGTCGTACATTGCTACGATCCGAGTTGCGAGTCGGTTGGTTTGGATTGGGAGTGCCACGCGATGTGCGACGGAGTGCACTCGCATGAGCACGCAAGTGACTGTGGCCATGATCGATCTGAACAAGGCACTGTTTTGTGTGCCGAAATCGCGGCTGGGGGATCAATCCTTGAGTCAACACCCTGCGGAAGCGATCACCATCATCACTACCTGTCGCCCGTCGAGTTGGGATTGATTGCTTTCTCGGCAGAAAGTGCAACTCAGGCCTCGCAGCCAATCGCCCTGCATGCATTCCGTTGGAAGCGTGTTGATTCCCTTAGGGTGCATCTCTCATTCCAAAGCGTCGACGCGGAATGCCGCCTCGCCGTTCCGTTGGTAACTCGTCTGCGCATTTGATTCTTATCGATCGAATTTCTTTTTTCATTTCGATACGTTTAGAATCTAAGGGTTATGTTATGCGCACTGCAGTTGGTTATGGTTTCGTTTTTGGTTTGTTGATTTCTGGTTCTGTGGGGTCGGTTTATGGCCAGAATCAATCTCAGCCCGCGAAGGTTGTTCCCGGCAAGTCGGCCAAGGATGCTCATGAAGGGCACGATCACAGCAAGGGCGAACATGAAGCTCACGGACCGCACGACGGCGAGTTGCTCGAAGTTGGCAAAGAAGAGTACCACGTAGAACTCTGTGTTAACGACGAGAAAAAGCAGGTCGTCGTATTCTTGCTCGACAGCAAGGTGGAGTCGTATGTCGCGCTCACTGTCCCGTTTGTCGCGGTCAATGCGAAAGTGAAAGGCAAACCTGTTCAGTTCAAGCTGAAAGCCATGCCACAGAAGGACGATAAGCCTGGCTCTTCTTCCGCATTTGGGTTGGAGGGAGCCGACTTGGTGGAAGCGATTCATGACGAATCGTCTGAGGCAAAGTTGGCTCTCAAAATTGCGGACAAGCCATACTCAGTGAAGTTAAAGCATGATCATGACCACGCTGGGCATGATCACGAAGGCCACGATCACAAGAAGAAATAGTGAATCAGTAGATTTAACTACTTCGTCGAAGTGATTGCAATCTTGGCACCTTGAGCCGCACTTGTTGGCGGCGCAATAGAGTGGCTCAAGGTCGCCTTGTATTGCGATCGCTCTCATTCTATCACCGAGTCATCCGCATACTCGTAGCCAAGGAAACAATATGCAAACGACGCAACATCATGCATTGGGCGATTCTTCCAACAAGAGTTTGATGCTCGAGAAAACTTCAAACGACGCCGATTCAGTCGGTCCGATTGTCAGAGCATCGAAGAGTTCGATCGTTTCCTACCCAATTACTTTCGGAGACTATCTGCTGCACCGAGTTCTGGGCTGCGGCGGCATGGGAATTGTTTACTTGGCAACACAGACTAAGTTGGAACGAAAAGTCGCTCTCAAGATGATTCGAAGCGGTGGTTTCGCGTCTGAAAAGGAAGTGCAACGATTTTACACAGAGGCTCGTAGCGCAGCCGGATTGCGACATCCCAACATTGTCTCGGTTCACCAATTTGGTGAAGTCGATGGCCAGCACTTCTTCTCGATGGAGTTCATTGATGGTGAAGATTTGGCAAGCCGTTTGAGTAGTGGTCCAATATCACCGCCTCTCGCAGCCAAGTTTGTCCAAGACTTAGCGATGGCAGTCTCCTACGCACATTCAAAAGGAATCATTCATCGAGATTTGAAGCCAGCCAACATCCTCATCAGTCGAGGGGAGCATGTATTCATCAGTGATTTCGGACTGGCTAAAGTTCTTCATTCGACATCCAACGCGACGCTCGATGGAACTGCACTTGGGACACCGGGCTTTATGTCGCCAGAACAAGCATCTGGAGACTCAAAGAACCAAGGGCAATCAACAGATATCTATTCGCTTGGAGCGATATTGTTCGCATCGTTGACCGGGCAGCCTCCCTTTGCCTCCGAGAATTTCGCCCAGTCCATCTACGCGGTCGTTCATCAAGAGCCACCCTTGGTTCGCCAAATACGACCAGAAATACCTGTCGACCTTGAATCCATCGTTTCTAAATGCCTTTGCAAATCGCCGCAAGACCGTTACGCCTCGGCAGATGCGTTGGCAGATGACTTAGATCGTTTTTTGCGTTCGCAGCCCGTTTCGGCGCGTCCGTTGTCACCTCTCGTGCGAGTGTTTCGATGGGCACGTCAGATTCCGATCATTGCCGTCATGACTGGCTCATATGGTCTTGGAAATACGCCCTCGCACCGATTTGCAAATGGTTTGTTAGCGATCTTCGTTGTCTTGCTGGGTGTGGCGGTAACTTTCCGTTCGCCGATCCGCGAAGCCTATAAGAACACAGTCATTCCAGCCAACGTCACGATGGGTGTAAGTGCAGCGGCAAATGGTGAGGCTTTTGAACTACAAGAGTTCGCGAAGCGGTTTGAATCCAAGACAGGCCATCAATTGTCCTTGATTCCATCAGCCGATGCGCAAAGTGATTTGGAGCAAGTCGAAAAAGGCAGGGCGGACCTCTCGTTGGCCGTCGCCACCGAAATCGAGCCATCAAATTTAGTGGTAGTCGCACCGCTATTTTCGGAAACGTTGCACATCGTTGTACGCGATAGATTTCAGGGTAGGAACGTCGAAGAGCTCAAAGGGCTGCGCGTGGCTATTGGCAAGCATGGTTCCGTCGCTCATCAGGTAGTCGAGTCCCTACGAAAGAATGTGCCACAACTTTTTGATGACATGCTTTGTGTCGAAATCGACGCATCGGAAATTCTAGTGCGCGACGACCTGGATGCCGCCGTGATCCTGGATAAGGCTGGCTCGACTTCGATCCTTGCGATGCTTCGGTCATCATTCCATCTTGTGGGACTAGAGAATGCGAGTGAGGTTCAAGCGAAAATACCTTGTTTGGTAGCACGTCAAATTCCTTCCCACGAAGGCTACGCCATGGCCGGTCTTATCGATACAGTCGACATTCCCGTCGTGATCGCAGCTCGTCCAGAAGCTTCAAGCAAGCTGGTTCGATCGGTACTCGATTCGCTTTATGACGCCGAACGAACAGCCAACGAATTACCGGATATGAGCGGTACGGGGAACTGCGATAGCTTGCGTCTGCACTCTGCATCGAAAGCATTCTTCCTCGCTAAGCGTCAACGCCTGACTGCAAGCTCTCGTGATGCGGCGCAAGCTTTTCGATAGGAACTGGGCATGATCATCATTCGAAGGTTCCTATCATGAAGCGACTACTCGACAACTTTCGATTTTACGCTGAGCATCTCGCATGGCAAAAGCAAGAGGTCTTTTCTCGCAGCGCTGCTAACCAGAAACCACTTGCTGTCTTGGTGACCTGTTCGGACTCGCGTATTTTGCCAGAGACAATACTCCGCCTTGACCCCGGCGAACTATTCATCATTCGCAATGCCGGTAACATGATTGACGTGGATGCCGGTACGAGCGGTGAGTTGGCGTCGATTGAATACGCGGTCAAGGTACTCGAGGTTCAAGATGTCATTATCTGTGGACACTATCACTGCGGAGCCGTTAAGTCTTTAATCGCAAATCTGCCGCTGGAGGGGTTCGATTATGTACCGGCATGGCTCAAGAATGGACAAGGAGCGATTACGCGTTTCAACGATCGACACGAAACATCCACGCTCACAAGTCAGCAGCGCGAGGACGCCACCGTTGAAGCCAACGTGATTGAACAAGTAAATCGTTTGAAGCAGATTCCTTTCATCCAGCAACTGCTCGCCAACGGAAAGCTACGTCTTTATGCTTGGGTCTTGCGATTTGAAACAAATGAACTTTTCTCGTTTGAACCGCACGCGGCGCGATTCGTTCCGATCGTGGATAATCCGATGTCGCATCCGGTCTTTCCAGAGGATCCCGAATGCTGTTCGAATAAAAATGCAATTCTTGAACCCGATGCGCCTCAATCAGTTGCTGCCGAGCAAGGCGCACCCGTTGTAACGCGACGCTGGCAGGACATTGCCATAGACATCAAGAACGATCTCATTGCTTCGATCGGGTTGTTTTGTGTCAGTCTGCCGTTCTGCGTTGCAATCGCCCAAGCTTCGAACGTTTCATTGGCCTCAGGTATAACCTCGGCGTTGGTGGGGAGTTGGCTGGTGACAGTGATTTCTGGTAATCGGGTTTTGGTCAGCGGCCCTAGCTCGAGCCTCATTGCCATCTCGGCTGCAAGTGTTCTTACCATTGGAATTGCACCGTTTTCGATCGCGGTAGTCGCTGCGGGAGTAATGCAGATATTGATGGGCGCAGCACGCTTGGGTCCGCTTTTTCGCGCTGCCTCTCCGGCACTCATCTTTGGGTTGCTGGCCGGAATCGGTGCTTCACTTTTGGTGCAACAACTGCATCTGGTCGTTGACGAGGTTCCTCACGGAGGGAACTGGCGAAATCTTTTGGAGCTACCGAAGGCGCTCGTCAACATCTTCCGCGAGCACGGACACTTCGGACATCGACCAGCGGCGATAGTGGGTATCATTACATTTCTGGGTATGTGGGCTTGGGAACGTAAAACGACGAAAGGCGTTTTTGCTTGGGTGCCATCGGTTCTCGTCGGCGTTTTCTTAGCTGTTTGTGTAAAAATGGCTTTCCAATTACCGATTGACACCGTGCGTATCGATTCCGGTCTGGTATCGCTGATCGATTGGAGCCGCTTTGATTGGTCATCGCAGCTTTGGTGGTCGGCGATCTTACCGACAGCAATCGCATTGGCACTAACCGCCAGTTCCGAATCGATGCTGACTTTGATTGCAACGCAGAAGCCTAGCAGTGGTGCGACCCCGAAGCCCAATCGCGAATTGGTGGCTCAAGGAGCCGGCAACGTGGTCTCAGGTGCGATGGGTGGTCTTCCGATTGCGATTGCGCTGGTTCGCAGTAAAGTTAACATCGACCTCAAAGCGAGATCCTTTCTATCGGTCGTGTTACACGGTCTTTGGTTTGTGTTGTTTATCGGTGTAATCCCATTTGTACTGGCGCGGATGCCGACATCAGCCCTAGCGGCAGTTCTGGCTGTGACGGGTTTCAAAATGATCAACTTGAATGGGATTCGCACCCTCTATCGCGAGCACCGAAACGAGAGCTTCATCTCTTTGATCACCGCCTTGAGTGTCTTTAGTTTCGGTATTTTGATCGGAGTTGGAGTCGGTCTGTTGGTTTCGATCTTGGCACTGCTGCATGTATTCTCACGATTGCGCATTCGTGTATTTGAAGACCCAAAAACAGCGTCAACGGTCATGGTATTAGAAGGAACTGCGAATTTCCTTCGTCTTCCCAAGCTCACCGCAACGCTCGACGGATTGGCTCAACGTGCGAATGTACGGATTGAGACTTCTTCGCTCAGTTATCTGGATCATGCGACGCTAAGCGCCTTGGAAACTTGGACACAGAACCGCATGATCAATGGGTTGAATACGGAAATAGATTTAGAAACTCTGAATTCGCGATTTCAACGACAACTGCCTCGCCCGCGAACGAGCTAGTTCAGGTCTTCTTTCCTCTCTTTTCCTTAGCATAAAGCGAAGCAATTCTTATGACAGATTCGATTTGGACGCTCCTGATGATTTCGACAGTCCCCGCATCCGTCATGATTTTGACCGGCATTGCAACGATCGTTCGAATCCCAGGCATTAACTTTCAAAGTTCGATTTTGCATTTTGCAGCCGGTGTAGTCTTCGCGATCGTAGCAGCGGAATTTATACCTGACCTAGTTCACGAAAATCGAATCCTCGCGACAGCGATCGGCTTCTCGATCGGAACTGCTTCGATGTTGATCATTCGGTCGGCAACCAAAGTCACCGAAGCGACCAAGCAAGCGATGCCGACCGGCATTGCATGGGGGTTGCTGGCCGGGACTGCGATCGATTTGGCGGTCGACGGGCTGATGCTGGGGATAGGCTTTGCCTCAGGCAGCAAGGTCGGAATGTTGTTAACGACTGCCTTAACGATTGAACTGCTTTCGCTAGGGATTGCCACGACGGTCAGTATGCTCGGCAACGCCGTTCCGCGTCGCAAGATTTTGGTCATCTTGGTGTTGCTAAGCCTTCTGTTTGTGTTCGGTGC
>JAFLCP010000232.1 GCA_017303505.1 Planctomycetota bacterium
GACGACTGTGAACTTTGGGTATATGAGTGGCTAGGTACTCATGGCCCAAATATCTACTCCTCAGAGACTACTTTTCTTGTTCGCGACAGACTCGTTCTCGGTATTGATCGGGACTTTGACACCGTAGATGGAATTTGACGTACGGTTTCGCGTACGCTAGAACAATTCAATTGCAATGCGCCTAATGCATCCAACGGGATTAGACTCATCCCAGACCGATGCACGACAATCCGATGAAGCCAAGCGGCGGAGCGGGCGTTTCCTGAAATCAATATTTTTTGGCCGCCGCTGGGTTAACCGTGACGTTTAGTACAACTGAGTGCTGCCAAGGAACTCCGATAATGAAATGGGCGATCATTAGCATGTGCGCTATCGGCATCGCCCTCACTTGGTTTCTAACTTCGGTAATCCTTCAAATACACGCTGTCCACGGATTCTCGACTGTCAAGGAATTTGAATCCCTTGAGTTGATCGACCTAGCCAAACTAGAGGAGTTGAATAAAGAACCGCGATACAAGGATTATTCGATCTATAAGCGCGTCAGAGATGTTGGTGCAACCAATCACCATTTCGACATTTTCCGTTTTGTAATCTCCTTTGTGTTTGTCGTTATTGCGATATTGGCGTTAGTAATTCCAAAACCAATTCGTGCAAATCAAACCTCGGAGAGGCATGAATGAAATCTCCGAATCGTGGAACACAAGTACGAACAATCTCATGCACCGGAGTTGCGGGTCGGCCGTTTTTTACAATTGAGCATCACTTGCCGCGGCCCGGTGAACGGTTACGTTCTGCCATCGAAGCGAATCGTTGGCAATGCAATGGTCAAGACTGCATTGGACAGCTGTGAGCCAGATCTTCAACATCGTATCAATGATCCTCGTTGGCGTATTTTTCCTCGGTAGTCTATGCGTTGTCGTAGGAGCATTCGTTGGATTTCGGATTGCACGATCTCGAGCAGCGAGACTCCAATGCCCCTACTGCAAACGACCTATCGGGCACAGAGCCGTCAAGATTGCGGCTGATCTGCAGCGTGAAAGAGAAACGGCCTTCGTTCGCGATCTTAATCTCCAAGAGAACGAGTGTGTTGATATCCATTTTTACAATCTATTACCAACCGTCTGCCCGCATTGCCAGACAGAGCATGAATTCGATCTGGACGAACTCGGAATCGGCCCGTTGTGACGGACGATCATTGGGCACAAGTGATGGTACGTTGATCGACTCGGGATAATGGCAGAACAAAGCGTTGCACGTGCGGACTGGAAATGATTTGAAAGCGAGCGGGGGGAGTTCCCGACAGGGTAACTCTTAGCCCGAGGCCCTGTATCGAGTTTTGCAGCGTTGATAGAAGGCGACCTCGCTGAAGTTCAACGTTGAAGCGTAAACAGAAAGGTAGGGACTAGCTACCCCACCCTGAATGGTATTGAGCTCCGAAATCTTTGTTCCTGTCGGATCCTGCCCAAGGTTTGTTCATGCTGGAAGGCAACATCGGTTGTAGCGCCATGGCGTGATATGTTCTGAGACCCGGAAACGAAAACTTTGGGTCGAAGGCCCATTCGCGCTACACATCACGTTTTCAAGGCAACCAGTGAGACCCAGACGTTCTTGAACCGGATCGATTGAATGTGGTTGGGTTCACTCGATATGGTCACCAGAATCCATAACGATCTTGTTGGGGCAAAAAAATGGTGGGCAGAAAAATAAAGCCATCAGCCCATGAGTGTTTCATTTTTCTGCCCCTCTACGACCTTGGGTGTATTCGCAGCGACTCGCCAACCAAGTCCGTCAAATCGTCTGCAGCTCAGACAAAGATGACCATCAATCGCGGCCCCGCCCTGACTTTGTCACCTCGCACTATTCCGTTCTCTCCGCCTCGCACCAACTAGATTCGCGCTCATTTTAAGAAGTCGCTCTTTTCGCGATGGACTACTTCAGGGATATGAGGCCAGGTCGTTGCAATGAATGGAAGTAGTAAATAGTTCACGTCGCGTTAGCTTTCGCGTTTTTCGTAACTTTCGCGGTTCATTAATAATGGACTCACTACTGGCGTAAGAATCTAATCACTGGTCACGCTCGTATTCCGTGGATTTACACGATAGAATCGAATTGACGGCCGTTTTGTCCGCAGTACAGAACACAAATGCCGGATCGATAATAGGCATCAAAGTGGTTGTTGGTGTTTTACGTCAGGCTGGCATCAGTCGGCGACTTGTAATGCCTAAAGTTTGTGCAACGGACCTCGGAGCCGTTCTGTGAATCGAGCAGTTTGCCCTTATTGTGATCACAAACTTGCGAGTGATCTTGCTCAGCAGTGCCTTGAGTGCGGAATGGACTGGCATGATCCTGACAACATTGTTCGACGAGGTAAGCAGATTGATTTTGTCGATCGCGCAACCAAGCTGATTAGTGGCTACGAACGGGGCTACTACACCGCCAACGAGACCGCGTCTAAAGTGATCGATTTCATTTCGCAAACCAACGTCATGCTAATAGTACCGATACTTCCTGAAGCCATCATGCAACGTCTTCTTGAAATCGTCGCTAGTGCGCCATTTACGGAAGAGAACTGGGAAAAACACCGAATATACTCGGTCTCAAGTTATTGTGGCCAATTCAATGATCCGACACCCATCGAAACGGATGCTGAACGCGAGTGTAGGGAGGCGAATGCAAAAGCTAGGTATCGATATCAAATCGAGGCTTTGCGAACCTATTTGTCGCCTCATGACCAAGAGTAGAATTGCGAATTCTTGGAAGTTTCCGATTTCATAATGGTGTGTGGTTGGGATAATTCAAATCCATTGGAAATTGAAGTTGAACGAATTCGCCATTACTCCCCGAATGCGAGATTCAAACATGATCCTAGAGCGCCTCATAGGTCAAACGATAAAAATTGCGTATCGCGACGGTTACGAGAAGATTCAGGGTACTTTGAAAGGTTGCGATGAATTTTTTATCGTGATCGATCAAGGGAGAGATAAAGCCGATGTATTCATTCCGCTTACTTCGATTCTTCATCTTCAGCCCATCCAGAAGCAGTGAAAAAGCCGGTAAAGAACTTGAGATGTCCCGACTTGCGGTCAGGCCAGGCAAATGTACGTAAACGCTTGACATTATAACAACTCAGCTCTCCGCTAGGGCCTGTTCCAGCGGAAGCGGAATTTACCGGCCGCGCTCTATTTTTTGTACGCCCTACGAGACGGTTGGCGTGTACCGTTGGAGGCGTAAAACCGACGCTAACGCGTTCGGCTAATTAGGGCGATGGCAAGACGTACAAATGTACGTGAACACTTTCCTTTTTAACAACTCAGCTCTCCGCTTGGGCTTGTCCCAGCGGGAGCGGAATTTACCGGCCGCGCTCCATTTTCGCACGCCCTCCGAGACGGTTGGCGTGTACCGTTGGAAGCGCAAAACCGACGCTAACGCGTTCGGCTAATGAGGTCGATGACAAGACGTACAAATGTACGTTAACGCTCTTACTTATAGCAACTCAACTCTCCGCCAGCCGCGTTCCATTTTTGTACGCCCTACGAGACGGTTGCCGTGTACCGTTGGAAGCGCCAAACCGACGCTAACGCGTTCGGCTAATGAGGGCGATAGCAGACGTACAAATGTACGTCCACGCTTTACGTCATAACAACTCAGTTCTCCGTTTGGGCTTGTCCCAGTGGAAGCGAGACTTACCAGCTACCAGCGACTCGCCAAGCAAATTCGTCAAATCGTCTGCAGCTCAGACAAAGATGACCATCAATCGCGGCCCCGCCCGGACTTTGTCACCTCGCACCAAATAGATTCGCGCTCATTTTAAGAAATCGCTCTTTTCGCAATGAACCACTTCAGTGATATGAGGCCAGATCGCTGCAATCCATGGAAGTAGTAAACAGTTCACGTCGCGGTAGCTTTCGCGTTTTTCGTAACTTTCGCGGTTCATTAATAATGGGCTCACCGTTGGCACAAATATCAAATCGTCAGTCGTGCTCGTAATCTGCGGATTTAGACGGTAGAATCGAATTGACGGCCGTTTTGTCGCGCAGTACAGAACACAAATGCCGGATCGATAACAGGCATCAAAGTGGCCGTTGGTGTTTTACGTCAGGCTGGCATCAGTCGGCGATTTGTTACGCCCAGCGTTCAGTTTTAGAGACGTTGTATTCGATGAAAGGATTTTGAAATGCGAGTTGTTGTTTCAATGTTGCTGGTTCTATCTTCTGCGGTCGCCTCGATCGCCTGGGCTGTGCCACCAGTAAATAAGGCACTTAATCTGAAGACGCCTGACGTCTATCAACTCGATACCGCTGATGTTGTCGCACTCTCCTCCTCCAATCCAGTTACCGGTTCGCAAGACTGCCTCTTGTATGTTGTCCAAATGGATGGGACGCTTCACTTCCCCTTTGGAAAAGTGAAAGCCCGTGGGATGACAATCGCCGAAGTCCGCGATTCGCTCAAGCCGCTGTCAGAGGCGGCGCAAAGAGCTGAAATGGTCGACGTTGTTGTGACCATCGTCGATATGCGCAACTCAACCAATGATCAAGTTCGCTGAGGCTTTCGCGCTTTTTGTCTTTTTCGTGGTTAAACAAGGGCTTGTTGTGCGTTGTGATCAAAATCAACTCAACCGCAGGCCCGAAAAATTAGGTGTGGTGAACGGAGTCTATAGGCAGCTATCTGTGACTCCGTAATCCATTTGCATTCAGTAATGCGGACTTCTGGCTGCGTTAATTTTAAAAAGAGATTGTCGGTGTCCTACAAACCGGCCGGTTACACTTCGGTGGCTCCCTATCTGACCGTGAACGGAGCAAAACGTACGATCGAATTCCTAATACGTGTATTCGCTGCTGAACCATTACGAATGATCCATGGGAGCAGCGCAAACGGAGTGGCTTCATGGATGAAGGTGGAACGACCTGGTGGGTTAGCACACAGATTGCATCGAGTAGAAAGGTCTAGCGCCATTGAACGAATCTCCTACCCAGCCAAACCCTCATCATTTTGAAGCGTTTGATGTTTTAGCAGTCTTTTGTCTAGCCGTCTTGCCCGATCTTGCGAACAGTTTCTTGGTACCCAGTGCACCGAGTACTGGTTCAGTGGCCCTTATAGATCTCCTGCTATTGCTCATCGTGCGGAGCTTTCAAGTTTCGGTACCCATTCTTCTGATACTGAAACTTAGAAAGGTCAGTTGGGCGGACTATGGGGTTGTGAAGTTTCGGCCTGTGCTCGACCCCTTGGAAGCACTTGGGATCACGGTGCTTGGATATGTGGCATTGACGGTTTTGGTGAATGGGTTGTTGATGCTACGCTTTGATTTTGCTGCTGAGTACGGCGCTTTACCAGGAACGACTGCCGACACTGACTTCGGACTAGGTGTTTTCGCGTTGGTCGTTGTAGCGAGTTGCGCGAATGGGTTCGCAGAAGAACTTGCCATGCGATCTTATTTGCTGGTCAGGATCTGTGAACTGAGTGGTTCCAAGTGGGTTGCAGCTATTTTGACAACGGCTTTATTTGCCGCTTACCATTCCTATCAGGGAAGATATGGCATTGTGTCTGCAGCTGCATTAGGGGCCGTCTTTGCGGCATATTTTATCAAGACCAAGCGGTTATGGCCCGTGGCTATTGCCCATGCACTTATCGATGTCGTGGGCTTGCTCCAATTTGTGATGCAAAGTGAGGAATACACTTACTGAACCTTTAGCGAGATGGTGTCAGCGGATGCAGTGTATTGCTTACAGGCTTCGATCTTCTCGGGCGAAAATTGGGGGAGCCGGTGTTAAGTCAACTTTCGCTGCATGATTCCCACCAGAAAATTATCGACAGTGCAGAGGAAAGCAGAGATAATCAGAGGAGACATCATTGCTGGCCGTATTCATGAACGGTCACTGATTCCGAATCAAAAATAACTATAAGAGCGTAACAGCGTAATGGATCGATACATTGAGGTCATCGGCGAGGGATCATTTCACGAAACCGCTGCGCGGTTTATTGTGGCGGTGCAGTTTGAAGTGCGAGCCGCTAAGGATGAGACGGCGCTACGCGAAGTTTCGGAACTTGCAAATAGTGCGATTGCACTGCTCCGTGAAGCTGGTCTCAACGATGAAGAAATCACAGAGGGAGGCACTGAGTTATACCAACCTTGGTACCGGAAGAAACAGGTTGGTCAGAATTCGTCGAGGAATGTGATTTTGAAAGTGGCCGATTATGGGCGACTCATCCATGCTCTCGAGCTACTAGAGCCACTCCAGATCAAGAACAAAGAACGTAAGACGATCAGCATCGATATGCGACAGCCCGAATTCGCGGAAACGGCCGATGCGCACGCGAATGCACTAACGGCCGCGTTCGCTGACGCAAAGGCGAAAGCCACCAAACTGGTCTCTGCGATGAATTGTCGTTTGGGGAGTCCGTTGCAGGTTGAAGAAGGGGGACTCGCAAAACGCAATTCGGGTTTTTCGAGGGATGAAGATTGGTGGGGCGATAATTCGCGGTTTGGTATGGGAGGAAGTATTATGCTCGCGGCGCCGAACGACGGGCCAAGTGAACCTGCACCAGATCTTCAGCGGCCAACGCGAACGATCTTCGTAAAATGTCGCGTGCGATTTGCCATCGAAGATGCGTGAACAGGATAAAACAATACCGTGCAAGCAGCTAGACAAGGTTATGTGTTGTGAAAGTTCTTATCTTTTTGAATTGCTTCTCACCAAATTGAATAGTTGACTTTCCATGCGGTATTTACAGCACGAATCGGTTATCCTCTTTCTGGCGGTCATTGTCGCCGTAGATGTCGGAGGATTGTTGGCGCAAAACAATGAACCGAGATCTTTTTCTGAGTATGCCTTGTCCAGCAACTTAAAACCCGATGAGGTTTATACGGTCGAGCTTTTGATCGATCACGTTCGCAGTCAGTTCGACGACAAATATTGGGATAACTTTAGCGAGCGGGACGATGCTCGCCGCCGTAGAAACTACATACCGCATTTCGCTACTGAACATGTGCAACCTGCAGCGGATCGACTTCAATCGCTTTCGTGGCTCAGTTTTCAGAGACTATCGAATGCAGAGCGACCGATTCGTGATTTATCCGCACTGAAGTTCCTTCCCAATCTCACAGGACTGGTTCTGACCAATAATCAGATTACGGATTTGTCTCCGCTTGCCCATTGCACGGAGTTAAAGCGACTTCATCTCGGCGATAATCCTCTCCAAGATCTTTCACCGCTTGCGCAATGCAAAAGCCTCGAAGAGCTTACTCTCGGAAACTGTCCAGTTTCAGATATTTCGGCTCTAGAGGAGTTGCCAGTCCTGTATGAGCTCTCGATTTCCGTCAATCAAATCGCTGTTTTCAAACAACTCAAGCGACTACCGCATCTCAGAAAACTTGAGTTCGACCTCGGAACGTTTGATTCCTTCGAAGGATTTCCCGAAATGCCCGAACTGCGAGTGATACGTGGTGCACACGTGAACCAACTTGATGGGCTGGAAAAGTTTCCTCGACTACAGAATTTGGTAAATGTTTCGGGGCAATTCGATTCACTCGAACCCATTCGCAATCTACGAGAGCTCACACATGCAAATTTTCATAACTGTAGCGTCGATTCCCTGCAACCTTTAGCTGCATTGGCTGCCCTGCGGGTATTAAGCATCGGCACGACCGCGAGTGACGTCGATTTGTCCCCGCTCGAAATGCTACCGCTTATTCACGAGGTAAACATTGTGTGCGGGGGTAGCGAACCGGCGGGGCTCAGCAAGTTGAGAGGTTCACTGTCCTCTTGGGACAACGAGTTTAGGGGAGGAATGCCCAGACATAAACCGTCGCTGGAGTTGGAAGTCGTAGATAAGAAAATATTTGATGTTTATGATTCAGAACGACCTTTCAACGTAGTTGGACCAGATGCAAATGAAGGACTACTTGAGTCAGAATTGGAATGGCTAGATGGCCAACTAGAGGATCTGTTTAAGGCGACACTTCGTCCGGATCATGATTACGCCCTTCCCTTCAAATGGAATGGGGCACGCTCACGGACGATTGTTCTCTATAGTGATAAATCACTGTCTTCATTTTCGAAGTTGGTGCTTGACATACAGAATGTGCTGTCCAACGCCAAGCAGGACTGGATCATCTATCTTCAATCCGACGGTGTTGATGTCAGCGGGCGCTTAAAAGGGGCCAGTTAGGGGCGCTTTCAAAAGGGGCCAGTTCGACAAGGAGGTTATCGGTGATTTTCATGGGAAGTACTTTGTTACTTTCCTTGGAGATGCATCGATGGCGAA
>JAFLCP010000233.1 GCA_017303505.1 Planctomycetota bacterium
TTGTGGATTCGATTGGCGTCGTCAGTTCTGTTAACGAAGACAACGCGCCGCTGGTGTATCAGGAACTTCATCGCTGGAGTTTGCAGAACCCTGGCTTGTTTTGGCGTCGGATCTGGGACTTTGCCAATCTGAAGGGGAGCCTCGGCGATCTCGATTTTGACGCGACGCAGCCGATTTGGAATCGCCCCTTTTTTCCGCTGGGGTCATTGAACTTCGCTGAGAATCTTTTACAGCCGGATCGTTGCCAAGAATCAGACTTTGCTGAATCGACAGCCATCATTGTGGTCGATGAGACGGGAAAAACGGAAAAGGTATCGCGTGCTGAGTTGTTGCGGAAAGTTGCACAAGTTGCTGGACACTTGAGGCACCTTGGAGTTGAGCCAGGTGATCGCGTTGCGGCGTTGTTACCGAATCGACTGGAGGCGGTAATCGCGTTCTTAGCTGTTAGTTCGCTAGGGGCGATTTGGTCGTGTTGTTCACCTGATTTTGGTGATGATGCTCTATTGGACCGGTTCGCCCAAATTGAACCCAAAGTTCTGGTTGCGGCCACCAATTCGCGTTACGCCGGAAAGTGTTTTCCGCTGTCATCGCGAGTCGAAAAGCTCGCGGCCCAATTGCCCACAGTTAAGCATTGCATTTTAGTAGATAGTTCGGAAGCACCAGGCAAGTCGCTGAACTTACCGCCAGCGGTCGATTCGGTGCTTTGGAGTTCGCTGGAGAATTCGACAGCAGAGCCACTTTTCTTCAAGCCATGTCCCTTTAACCAGCCTCTCTACATTTTGTATTCCTCGGGAACCACTGGAAAACCGAAGTGTATTGTGCACGGGGCAGGAGGCTCGTTGATCCAACACGTCAAGGAGCATGCACTGCACCTTGATGTCCGGTCCGAGGATGTAATGTTCTATTACACCGGTACTGGCTGGATGATGTGGAATTGGCTTGTCAGTGCGCTAGCAGTCGCCAAAACAATCGTTCTTTATGATGGCTCACCCATCGCACCCAATCTTGGTAGTTTATGGAAAGTGAGTGCGGAGAATGGAGTCACTCATTTGGGAGCGAGTGCACGATATTATGCCGCGCTGGAGAAGGAGCACTTTGTACCGAAGCAACACTCCGAGTTGGGAAAGATTCGGTGCGTTATGTCGACCGGGTCGCCGTTACTCCCGGAGCAATTTGGGTGGATCTATCGACACGTCAGTGGTCAAATTCAAGTGGCTTCAATTTCCGGTGGCACCGACATAGTGTCTTGTTTTGTGCTCGGAAATCCGACGCTACCGGTGCATGCGGGAGAGATTCAGTGTCGCGGTTTAGGCATGGATGTACGTGTGTGGGATTCTCACGGGAATGATCTAGTCGGGCATCCGGGTGAACTTGTCTGTGCGAATGCTTTTCCGAGCATGCCGATTGGTTTCTGGAACGATCCGGATCGGTCGAAATTCAGGTCCGCCTATTTCAGTCGCTATGAGAATGTTTGGTGGCATGGCGATTGGACCAAAGAAACGGTAAACGGTGGATTTATCATTTATGGACGCTCCGATGCGACGCTCAATCCGGGAGGCGTTAGAATAGGAACGGGTGAGATTTACCAACAAGTCGAAGCGTTCCTCGATATTGCCGAAGCGGTTGCCACGGTTCTGCGACGCGATGGAGACGAACGAATTGTGCTATTTGTAAAGATGCAGCCGGGAAAAACGTTGACCAGTGAACTCATCGAGCAAATCAAGCTCCGGCTGCGCACGAATTGTTCACCGAGACATGTACCAGCTTATGTCGTGTCGGTTCCCGATCTACCGAAGACGCTGAGTGGAAAAATCTCGGAGATAGCCGTTCGCAACGCACTTATTGGTACGGATATTGGAAATGTTGGGGCCTTGGCGAACCCCATTTGTTTGGACTTTTTCTCAAACTGGGCAAAGAACATTTAGAGAGTGGAATGGAAGGATGGTATATGGTTGAGGAAATCTCGATTCGCAAAATCGATCACGTCAAATTCTTTGTGGGAAATGCGAGACAGTCGGCTTATTTCTACCGCAATGCCTATGGATTCGATGTGGTTGCGTACGCCGGCTTGGAAACGAAGGTCAAGAACGAAGCTGGCTACGTCTTGAAGCAAGGAGGCATCACGTTTGTGTTGATGTCACCTCTCCGCGCCAATCATCCCGATGCGTCGCGGTTGATTCTGCATGGCGATGGTGTGTCGGACATTGCCTTGCAAGTGGATGATGTGCGTGAATCTTACAATTTGGCGGTGAGCCGTGGGGCCGTCGGAGTGATTGGTCCGCGGGCGGTTGAAGATGCGCATGGTGTCTATCACTATGCAACCATTCGAGCGTATGGTGACACGACACACACTTTCGTAAACCGGGACCAATACCATGGTGCCTTTGCCCCTGGTTTCGACGCCATTGATCCCTCTCGCTATAACCCTGCCACCTATCATGAAACGGGCTTGCTGGCGATCGATCATATCGTCGGCAATGTTGAAGAAGGAAAGATGAATGAATGGGTTGAGTTTTATCGCAAGGTGTTAGGCTTTGAACAACTTGTATCGTTTGACGATCAAGATATCTCCACCGAATACTCAGCTCTCATGTCCAAAGTTGTTCAAAGTGGACGGGGGCGAATCAAGTTCCCCATTAACGAACCAGCACATGGTCGTCGCAAAAGCCAAATTGAAGAATATATCGACTTCTACGGTGGGGCCGGCGTGCAGCATATTGCTTTAGCTACCAACGACATCGTTCATACGGTTCGCGCGTTGAAGGCTAATGATGTTTCTTTCTTGCGTGTGCCCCGCACCTATTATGACACCGTCTTAGATCGTGTCGGTGATATTAAAGAGAACATTGAAGAACTTGCAGACTTGGGTATCTTAGTCGATCGCGACGACGAAGGTTATATGTTGCAGATCTTCACTAAGCCGGTGCAGGATCGTCCTACATTGTTCTTTGAAATCATTCAACGCGAAGGCTCAAAGAGTTTTGGAAAGGGAAACTTCAAGGCACTCTTTGAAGCGATTGAACGTGAGCAAGAGATTCGAGGCACGTTGTAATGAAGGATTCTGTGGCCTCGACTTATCCGCAATCGGTCACGGTGGGCCCTTATCCAGGTTCGCCGTTACCTGCTGTAAGAACGATTCGAGACTTTTACGCGTTCGAGCAGCATGTGAAAACATGTCGTGCGCAACGTGGACTCGATATGGTTCCGCAATGGTATGAGATCCCGGTCTTTTATTTTTCGAATCCTAATTCGGTGATTGGGCATGGCGATGTTGTCCTTTGTCCTGACAATACCTCGCAATTGGATTTCGAATTGGAATTGGCCGTGGTGATTGGGGAAGAGTGTATAAATCTTCCGCCAGATGATAGTGCAATGAATGTCGTGGCAGGTTTCACGATTTACAACGATTGGTCGGCTCGCGATTTGCAGCGACAAGAGATGGCCGTGGGGCTTGGCCCCAGCAAAGGAAAAGACTTTGCCAACGCGTTAGGTCCCAGCGTGGTTTCGCTAAATTCGCTTAAGGACCACTTCAAAGATGGTCGTCTTCATGTGGCGATGACAGCCTCGATCAATGGGCGAATCGTATCCCGCGGAAACGGTGGAACCATGTATTGGACTTGGCCACAGTTACTTTCGCACGCAAGTCGTAACTGTAAACTGATGCCTGGCGATGTGATTGGGTCGGGTACAGTAGGTGGCGGATGTATCCTCGAACTCACGCCTGAAGTGGTTGGTGGGTGGGTTCAAGTGGGTGATGTGGTTCGCCTCGAAGTTGATGGCTTGGGTGTACTGGAAAATAGAGTTGTCCGAAGTTGAGGTAGTTTGAGTTAGGAGTTTATTATGCCTCCCTATGTGCAACGCGGCACAATTCCCAAAAAGCGACATATCGCCCATAAAACGGAACCAGGCTTCTTGGGCGAAGGATTGTATTACGAAGAAGTGATTTCTTCTGAGGGCTTTAGCCGGGCGTATAGTATTGCCTATCATATGCGGCCCCCGACTCGAGTGCTGAGGATCGAAGACGCAGGGCGAAGCCAACTGGAGGCGGCGAGCGATATCCCTTTGCGGCATGTGCATGTCAAGACAAAAGAAATGGCTCGTGCGGGAGACCCGATGCGTGGCCGCGTGCCGATGTTCTTTAACGCCGACTGTCTAATTGCGCGATGCCGTCCCACCATTCAGCAAGCAGAGTTTTATCGCAATGCACAACAAGATGAAATGATCTTTGTGCATAGTGGGACAGGCCGGCTGGAGAGCATGTATGGCGAGTTGCCTTTTGGGCCAATGGATTATCTGATTGTTCCCAAGTGCACGACGTATCGTCTTGTTTTTGATGATGTGGCTCAAGCCGATTTGTTGGTCGTGGAAGCGCGTGGCACTTTGGGCTTTCCGCCGAGGTACATAAATCCGGATGGCCAATTCCGCCTGGGGGCTCCATTTTGTGAACGCGACCTACGTGGCCCTAACTTGGTGGAGCCCTGTGCCGAGGAAGGTGAGTATCCCGTTCTGATCAAGGATGGCAAACGCTGGACAAGGTATGTTTTGGCTAGTCATCCCTGGGACGTTGTCGGCTGGGATGGGATGATTTATCCGTTTGCCTTTAATGCCGATGATTTTGAGCCGATCACAGGAAAAGTGCATCAGCCGCCTCCTATTCACCAGACGTTTCAAGCGGATGGTTTTGTGGTCTGTACCTTTGCGCCGCGTATGCTCGACACTCATCCTGACGCGATCAAGGTGCCTTATGCACACAGTAACATCGAGTCCGACGAAGTTTTGTATTACGTTCGAGGTCAGTTCGGTAGTCGACGTGGTGTTGAACTTGGTTCGCTGACGTTGCATCCCCATGGAATTCCACATGGACCTCATCCCGGAACGATCGTGGCAAGTCGCAATGCAACGTACACCGACGAATTGGCGGTGATGATCGACACCTTTGCTCCTTTGCAAGTTGCTGCGGATGCCGTAAGTATGGACGACCCCAACTATCCTTTCTCGTGGCTGTAGTTTCAGATTGTTAAATGTGACTCTTTCGATAGAAGCTTTGAGGATCCGATGCAAATCGACGTTAAGTCTGCACAAGTGATCGATGTTTACCAAATGTTGGTAGGTTTAGTTGCGCCACGGCCTATTGCTTGGGTTACCACACTCTCTGCAACAGGGAGCATCAATCTGGCTCCATTCAGTTTCTTCAATTTTTTTGGGGCCAATCCACCGGTTGTTGTCTTCTCGCCAACCCTAAAACGTGATGGTAGTAAAAAGGATACACTGCTGAACATTGAGCAGACGGGCGAGTTTGTTATCAATGCATCGACGGAACCCGATGCAGAGGCCATCAATCAAAGCAGCAGCATGTTGCCCTATGGTGAGAGTGAGTTGACGTTAATTGGGCGAGATACCGAGAGCTCAGTTCGAGTAAAGCCGCCTCGTCTAGCCAACATACCATTCGCCTTGGAATGCAAGTTGTTGCAGATTATTCCGGTTGGCAATGGGCCGATCTCTGCGAATCTCGTAATCGGCGAAGTGGTCATGATTCATGTCAACGATGCAATTTTAGGAACGGATGGCCATCCAGATCCTCACAAGCTAAGCAGTATCGCGAGGATGGGTGGTGAAAATTGGTGCCGGACTCTTGATTTGTTTCAATTGAGTCGACCGAAATAGTCTTCATTGGGTCGCGTCGGATTGAATAGCAGATTCGATCACTTTCCAAGCTGAAGACAGTTCTTGGTCCGTCAAATCCACCAAGCCTCCCAGCGAATCGACGTGTTGTCCCGAGAGCAGTTTGGCCCACGCATTTTGTATTTCATCGGACTGAACCGAACTTGAGAGTTCGTGCAAATTGAGGATCGTAACTTTGTCGCCGACGGAGTAAATTCGGCTTCCATCCGGGCTAAAGAAAATGGGGCAGTTGCGCAGACGATTCCCCACCAGCGCAAGGTCGCGGGTGATTGGAGTGGATGTGTGAAGGTCCCACAATCGCAATCCATGGGTGGTACACCCCAGAATGTCTTGCTTCGGATGATAACTAGCGACCAGACCTCCGCTGCTTGGGCTTTTCATTTTCGAGCTGAGATTTTTCCCATCGAATGAGAATCGCGAAATGGTTCCCGTGGCAGACCAAAGCGATTCTCCTCCCGCGTTAACCAAAAGGAATTCTTTTCCGTCATCACGAATACGTACGACATCAGCAGGCTGCTGGAGCGATGCTTCGCGTAAACGTTGATTCGATTTGACGTCCCAGATCTCTCCGTTAGCCATTACCAGCTGGCTTCCGTCTGGTGTGAAAGCGTAACTCAGTTCATCAATTCTCGGTATGGCCAACGGTTTGGTCAGTTCTTTTAGTGAACCTAAATCTATGAGGTGCAGTTCGGGGGTAGGTTTGGCCTGTGGGTCGACTGAGTTGATGGTCTTGATTTGTGCCAAAACGGTTTGCCGTCCGTATTTTGTCAAGCTGACATTGGCGTCTGTTCCAAACGCCAGAGTTGGCTCTTTGAATGCAGGTGCCTCGATAGGAATAACGTGAAGATTGGTGATGAAATCGAGTTCCTTCGCTTTGTCAGGTTGATAATGCACCGTCTCTAGTATTGCCAGTCTTTGGCCATCCTCGAGGAAGCGGATATCACCGATCCAATGGTCTTCCTCACGGATCTTTTTGTTCTTCCATACGGCAACTCCCTTTTTGAGATCCCACAACGATAATTGATTCGTGTTTTGCAACTGCAACAGATAGTTTGCGTCTGGCGAGAGAAAGATCTCATCTCGGTTCCACTCATTGTCTAACGCGAACGGTGGATAAAGAAGATGCTCCGTATTGGTATCGATAACCGTAAGATCTCGATTATTGTCTAGAAGCGCAATGGCTGATTGAGAATCGTTTCTGGCAACTGCTGTAACAGCAAGTTCGTTGTCTGCGGGATACTCGTGAACGTAGGGATCTTGTTGCTCTAGGTCCCAAACGAACAACCCTTTTTGAATCGCTACGAGATAACGGCCGTTAGACGAAATGGTGGCATCGTGGAAAACGGTACTCGACATTTTCCAGGGTGGACTGACAGGCTGATCTGTCGACGAGTCAAAGATCTGACTAGGGGTGATGTCGTTGGTGGCGTCGTTGGCAGGGCGAGGTTGTTCAACGACATATTTAGAACCATCTTCCGAGAACCAAGCTCGTCCGAAATGGTCGATTGCCCGCATGTCGGTTTCAGCATCTTCAGTGCGTTGAATCAGCTCATGATAAGAATTGCCATGCGTGCTCTTGTACAGAATCTGCGTAAAGTTCTTATCGATAGTGAATTGATCTTGATGGTCCCAACTGGCAATAGGATCGCTCTTCCCTAATTCCCACAGAATGGCGCGATTGCGATCGATTGCGAGGATTTCTTTGCCATCGGAACGAAAGGAAAGCTGCATGCGTGCGGCTGGGGGAGGAATTGTGATCTGATGCAACAGCGTTCCATCTTTGGCATTCCAAATATGAATCTTCCCATTCGCCTGAGTGGCAATCACCGTAGATTGAACATCGTAAATCGGAAAGTCATAAAAGTCCTGTTGATCAGGTAGCGGTGCATGTACTTCCCTACCAGTAAGCAAATCATATTGCTGGACTTTGTTGTCATCCTCAGGGAAATTAGGATCTTGCCAGCTCGCACGAGCATCCGAGGCCAACAAGCCACGCGGGAGTAAGACGCGCGTGCCATCGTGGCTCAGAATGTGGTAACCGGAAGGGAAATCAAGATCACTGTGATGGGCGAATGTTGGCGAGATGACCTTAAGCGTTACCCGATCATAGACTTTGGCCACCATTTTGCTGTGCCAGCGATTGTACATCCCCGCATAAACCACCGTGAGCCGCTTGCCATCTGGCGAGATCGTTATAGTCGGGACCTCTTTCATACCAAACTCGGTTTCGACCAGATCGAGTTTGTCGGATAGGGACGAGCCATCTTTGGTGTCCCAGAGTTGAGCAAAACGTTCGCCGCCTTCTGTACCCGAGACCGTCACTAAAAACTCGCCTTGCGGTGAAAACGAAACTTGATGAACGGGATAAACATGTTGGATGTCAGCTAAGCGTTTCATGGTTGGCAATTGGAACAACGATACACTCTTCTCATTGTGAGTCACAGCGAGTTGCGTGTTAGCGCGATTGAAAACGGGGGAACTTGC
>JAFLCP010000234.1 GCA_017303505.1 Planctomycetota bacterium
TTTTGCTACGGGCTTCGTCTGGATCTACTGTTGTGAATGGAACAGTAACTCCATTCTTCTGCGCCCAATGAAAGGTCTCTAATTTGTCGAAACCGAACCGGGCTGTCTCTTTATCCGGAAAGAAACATGCCACGCCGAGTGACGATAGCTCTTCGCGGAGACGTGAAAGAGTGGCCACATCGGGATCAGAGAAACTTAATATCGCATTGACTTTGTGGCTCTTAACCACTTCCAAGACATGCGGCAAATATTGTGGATCATCAATGGCTGGCAAAAGTACCGATTCATCGCAGCTCTTGAACCCAGGCGTAAGGACATTATTGCCACTCCCGATGATACGCGCCTTGGGATCTGCTTGACGCAGATAGTCAGCAATGTAGCCGCGCTTGCCGATCGTAGAAAACAACCATGTTACTGTCATTGTCCGGCTCCAAGTAGATCTCCAAGTGCGGCGCGCTGCCTCACGATCTCATTCGACTCCAAGGAATAAACGGGGACAGCTGGAACAATGAAATGGGGTGCCAAACAAGCAGAATAAGCGCCCACATTAGTCACAACCACTAAATCACCTACCACCGGAACTTGGCTTTTGGCCAAAACACCAATCTGATCAATCTCCATACAAGTACCGCCATACAGTCGAGTGGTCTCGCCTGAACTAGGTGCCGGACCTGCTGAAGCTGCTACTAAATGACAGGGTGGAAAGATGCTAGACCGCAGCGGATTCACATCGAACAATGAGCCATCGCAAACGGCAACCTGACCAGAACCGCGACTTTTCACGCTTACTATTGTGCTGACATAATTCATGGCTGGAGCCAACACGGCAATACCTGGCTCCATGATGACCCGAGGGCCTGCTTTCCCAAATCTACCCAAAGCATGCTTGCCAATGGTCGTTGCTAACTCATGGGGATCATCAATAGGATAGGGGAGTTGAGCTACTATCTCAGGCGGTGGGACACTACCAACACCTCCACCGATATCGAGATAAGTTGGCTTTATGCCAAGCTGCTCTGATACCGTGTATAGATGGTCGAGCCGATCGCAATAAGACTGAGCATCGCGCCGCGACGAATGGTGAATATGCAAGCCGACAACTACTACATGCTGTTGCCGTAACAGTTCGCGAATCCTATTGACTGCCGCACTATCTTCGAAGTGAATCCCAAAGCGACTGAGGTTACCGTTCTTGAGCGTAGCCGCCACTCGTAAACCAAGTCGAAATGGTTTGTCAACGCTGGCTATAGCACAAGCTGTTTCGAGTTCCTCCAACGAATCTAAGTTGATGTCGATCGAATGCTCGTAGCAATATTGAAGGTCGTCGCGAGACTTCACTGGGCCGTTGAACAAGAGCTTATCGGGCGTCGCTCCGTTCTTTTCTGCAAGTCGCATCTCGTGGCGAGATACAACCTCGAGACGATACCCAGCGCTGAGAACGTGTCGCAGAATGTGAGACAGATAATTCGTTTTGACAGAGTAAGTAAGCTCCGAATTGGGATAATGAAGAGCGAGCCCATCGCGCAATGTCTTCATCGATTCCAAGATTTTTTGAACGTCAAGCAAATAGAGCGGTGTTCCGTACCGGCTTGCAAGTTCCTTTAGCTCAACTTCAGAGGTAAGCATAACGGCCAACGATTGTTGTTTAAGAAAAGTGTGTAATGAACTATAGCCCTATGGCACCTGAGAAGTGGATTCAATCCGAGGAACGCAATGCCTTTTACTTCGGCCCGCACGGAAACACCCCACTTAACGGTATAAACCGAACCACCGTGCGGAATCGAGCAGTGGTAACCAACATGAACATTTCGGTTGTCGAGTAAAGTGAGATCTGTTTCCCAAATGCATCAAAATGTTGCCAGCTAACATGAATGCAACGCAAACAGTTGCTCTGAATCATCACCATCTTTTTTCTGCTTCCAGGTGGCAACGCTTCTCGACTTCTAAAAGCGCCACTTACCCCCCTATTTCCTAAGCCAAAAGCAGGGCTAGTGGGGGGACATGACCTCTCCTTATGAATTTTTTGTCCCCATGGACCATGATTGGAACGATTAATGCATTGAGATCGAGATGGCTGTCAATACACAGCTTTGCTTTTCAAATTGAACTATTCACTGTCAGCAACATCTCCCAATACGGTCTCGATCCGGAGTCGTTCATGAGTTCTTCGCAAACTCTCACATTGTGGGATTATTTCTGGGTCTTGTATCGATACAAGCTCAGAGTGCTGGCTGTCATGATCTTGGCTGTAATCCTGGGTTATTTGTGGACCCTTACAACCCCTAAGGTGTTCGAGTCCGAGGCCAAGCTGTTCGTTCGCGTCGGCTGGGAAAATGCAGGATTGGATCCTACTGTCAACAAATCGGATGCGGTCGCGGTGAACATCACTCGCGAAACTGAAATCACCAATATGCTCGAACATCTTCGATGTCGACCAATTTTGGAAAGAGCGATGGATATCGCCATGCCCGACGCGTCCAAAATGACTCCTGAAAGCCGTGAACTCGCTTTCGAGAGCTTTAAGCGTCGACTATCGATCACTTCGCCCAAACAGTCCATGATCATACGAATCGGATCCAAGGGCGACACGCCCGAACAAGCTTTCAAAGCTGCCCACGCTTTGACAACCATCTTTATGGAAGACCATCTTTTATTGAGTCGGCCTGCGGGTTCATTTGAGTTTTTGAGTCAACAAACCGATCGCTTGCGTGAGGAATTGGAGACGGCTCAGCAGGAACTGCGCGACGCGAAAAATCGTGGCGATTTGGCCTCGATCCAAGGCAGGCGAACCGCCTTGGAAAGCCAAATCAATTCATTGGAAACTCGCATCAATGAAGTAACCGCGCTGCTCTCCGCTGCAGATGCAAAGATGTTAGCCCTCAAGTCGTCCATAGAATCACTTCCAGAGCCATTGTTGAAACAGATGATGGTAGGTTCCCCCAACGACGGTCTCGCTGCAATGCGAGATAAACTGTTCCAGCTTCAAACCCATCAGGCAGAACTAAAGGCCAAATATCAACCCAGCCATCCGCTTTACATTGCCGGACAAGCCCAAGTCGATGAGATGAGTTCCGTTCTAAAGGACGAGGATCCAGACCGAGAGAAGATCATCGAAGCGATTTGTGCCGCAGAAAACTCTAATCAAGCCGGCTTAAGGGCTCAAAAGCAGAGCCTTCAAAGCCAATTGACGGCGTTGCGAAAGGAATTGGCCACACTGAACGATTACGAAATACAGATTTCCAAATCCGAGCTCAAGGTTCGGCACCTGGAAACCCAATATGTAAACTATGCTAAGAAAGCGGAAGATGCCCGAATCGATAACGCTTTGCTCAAGGACAAGATCTCTAATGTCCATGTCATCCAACCCGCGTCGCTGCCAGTACTACCATTAAGTTCCCAAAGAGCTATGACCCTTTTGCTTTTCCTGGTCTGCGGCGTCGTGGGTGGCGTTGCCGTTGCTCTGATTTCCGATCAATGGAATCGCCACGTAAAAGCAAACGAACGCTCGTTGGACTCGGTGGCGACGACAAGGTCGAGTCCCCCCCGAAGACTCGAAGACATCGTGAATGCAACCAGTCTGCGAGATTGTTAGCTTAACCCGACGAATTTACATCCACTGAAAACCTGAATCACGACTGATTTTTTACTTTGTATCTGCAACGCAGCTGAAAGGGTGCGACGATTGTGAGTTGCCAAAACGGTGCGGTCGATACACAAGAAAAATCGTTGGCAATTCGCTTTGTCTCGGGCGCTTATTGGTCGCTTGTGGGCGCTGTTATTTCTCGTGGAGTAACGTTGATCGCCACCGTCCTCGCCGCTCGCACCTTGGGTGCTGAGGGATTCGGTGAAATCGGCATGATACAAAACACGCAAGGCCTATTTGGCGTGCTCGCAGGCGCCGGCCTCGGATTGGCTGCGACCAAATTCGTCGCTGAGTATCGTTCTGTCGATGCAATGAAAGCGAAACGCTGCATCTTAATGACCATGTTAGTCAGCTTAATCGCTGGCCTCTTGGGAACGATCATCTTGTTTATCTTTGCCGGCTTATTGGCCGAATATGTCATGTCCGCTCCACACCTCGTAGCCGAATTGCAAGTCGCCACAGGCTTGATCCTCTTCGGTGCACTCAATGGTGTGCAAGCCGGTGCACTCGCAGGCCTTGGTAACTTTCGCACTATTGCACGAGTCAATATTGTACGTGGCCTTTTTCTCTTTTTTGCACTTTTGCTCGGCGTCCACTGGGCGGGTGTCATGGGTGGGGTAATCGCTCTGGTTGCCACCGAACTAGTCGCCGTCTGTGTCAGTCAAGTGGCACTCACAGAAACGCTCCCCAGACCATGGCGGGAGGCATTCCAAGGCGCTTCCGTGCTAACAGAAATGGCCGACATGCTCCGGTTCAGCGGCTTTGCCATTTCAGCCAGTCTCGCGACAACCCTTGCCTTCTGGTTTGCCAATGTATTGTTGGTCAACGAAGAGGATGGCTACGTCGCTTTAGGGGTGTTCAATGCGGCCGATCGCTGGCGCCAATTACTTCTATTCCTACCCGCTACATTCTCTCAACTTCTGTTGTCGATGCTGAGCAATATGCATGGCAATAAAGAGTCCGACGGATTTCGCAAACTCTTTGCCATGAGCCTATGGATCAACATCGCCGTAGTGGCATTACCTACAGTTTGCCTGTCTCTATTTGCCGCCCAGGCCATGAATCTCTTTGGTGCCGAATATAAAGAAGGCGTAAATACATTGATCTTGCTTTCGGCTTCAACTTTAGCCGTTGTTCTGAATAACATCCTCGGCCAAGTCTTGATCAGCAAAGGTGCGATGGGTTGGCGGTTCGCGATGGACATTTTGCTCAGTTGCGTTCTATGCTTCGTCGCTTGGTTCTTTGTGCCAAGTTGGCGGGAACAAGGTTTAGCGTTCGCCTACTTAATTGCCTATGGTGTTACAGCCATCGCTTTAATTCCTCTCGCCATCCGTTACTCAAAGCACACGGAAGGGATGTAAGAAGCCATGGAATTAACCAGCGAAAAACTGCGACTTACTCCCCAGATCGCTGTGGCGTGCTCCAACGTTTTGGCACTTTTCGCTTTTCTATTGTCGCCAAATGCCCACTTATATCCCATGGCTATTGTGGGCATCATAGCCTTCACTTTGATCCATCTCTTTCTCCCTGCCTGCTGGGTGAATTTGGATTCGCCCATTTGCCCAGGGAACTTTGCCCAGTTCTTCTTCTGGATTCAAGTCGTATTAGTGCCCGTGTTGATAGGCTACTATGGACCGACACTCGGAACTCTTTCGCACTTACCACCTGACAGCCTCATCAATTTTGCCATCGGCCTGCGCGTCTTAGGCTACGTTTTTTTCTCACTCGGTTTTCAATTTCTCTCCTGGCCAAGTACCACTTCAGCAAAAAGTAACAACGCGAATCGCGTCGAGCCAATTTCAGACGTAACGATGGCGCTGCTTGCAGCGTTTGCCCTTATAGGTCTGATCGGTTGGTGGTTTAACTATGGAGGGATTGGCGGCTTTATCGCGTACGCGACCTCACCAGAGGAACAGCGATTGCGAGATGAAGAAGCGACCTCGATCACCGGTGCATTGGGAAACCTGTTGCGTCACTTTTTAGGTTTCGCCATCGTATGGGCCTGGAGCGAATGGATTCAACGTCGTGATCGAGTCCAGAATCTCTTGCCTATGTTGATCGCCACGGCCGCAGTCGTTTGTATGTTGATCTTGGCCAATTTCAGTTATAACCGTGGAAGTATGGCAGTTCCCATTCTTGCAACAGCGGCTGCATTTTCGCAACACGTTCGACGCATTTCGTTTACGATCGCGGCCACTGGCGGCACTCTCTTGCTCGCGTTTGCATTCATCTTCGGCGAGTACCGCGCCACATCCATGGAAGTATCAGAATTTTCGATGGACCAGGTTTCATCGCTTAACAATCAACAAGGGATCGTTGACGAAATTCAAATCTACGGGGCCGGTCCCCAATTGGCTGCTACCATACTGGAAGGTCTCGAAACTGAGTCGCATACACAAAAAAGTGGAACACTGCTTTCTTCATTACTCTACCCGTTACCAATCTTTGGCAAGCCCTATCGAGAAACTAGCGGTGTCGTCCGCTTCAATAACATGATTTACGGTGATGCAGACGTCTACGACCAGAACATTCCCTACGATGCAGAGCTCTATCTCAATTTCCAAGGCTTCGGAGTTGCGGTTGGTTATCTTCTGATCGGAGGCTTGGTGGCATTTGTACATCGCAAATTTCTTTTTGCCCAACAACCAATTACGAGCTATGCTTGGCTGACTCTAGGAATCTGGTTGGTTTTTCCAGCGAGTTTCCCTGTCTTGGCCCAGATTTGCATCTATTCTCTTTGGCCGATTTACGCATATGCGGTCTATGAGTCCGCTTTCTTAACAGTCAATGTCGGGTCCGATTCAGAACAAAAAGAGCCTGTATTACCATGAAGATTGCATTAGTTGGTGGTATTTTCGGTCGGGATGCAGCTCTGCGTTCCAAACATGTCGTTACCCCAGAAACCGTTTTGCTGGATGGGTTTCAGAAAGCGGGCGTGGATGTCCACGCTATCGGGCATGCACAGTTCGAACCCTCTGATGATTATGACATCGTACACGTCCACCATTTCGGCAAAGCTGCCGTCAAAATGGCCGCATCAAATACTCGCTCCCGCTTCGTATTCACCGGACACAACGGACTGATTGTTACCGGTTACGAAAAAAGCTGGGCCCGCCGCAGTTCCTTCAGATACGTCGTCGATAAGTCGGATGCATTTGTTGCCCTCTCACAAGCCGAGGCTCGCTTCTTCGAAAACCATGGCGCTGCTGGCAAAGTCCACTGCATTCCCAACGGCATTCCTCCAGAGATGTTTCGCGTCAACGCGAATGAAGGAGGCGAGATTGTTAAACGAACCGATAAAGAACGCTTCGATATCTTGTATGTCGGGCAATTGATCGATTGGAAGGGTGTTAACTTCCTGCTCGAGGCGATGCAAAAAGTCCGCCAACGTCACAACGTACATTTGCGACTGGTCTATCACAACGCAGAACGAGAACGCGAATACAAACAAATGGTACAGGAACTGGGTATCGCCCAAGCTGTAGAATTTGTCGGCATCCTTGGCCCCTCCGAATTAGCACGCGAGTATTATTTGGCCGATCTTTTGGTCTTGCCAAGTTTCGCGGATTGCTTGCCAAGTGTTGTTACCGAGTCACTCCTGTCCGGCACACCGGTTGTCGCTGGAGGTGTATGCGGTGTGCCTGAGCAATTAGACAAATATGGCCTTGCGATTCCACCCGGCAATGTTCCCGCCTTGGTCGATGCCATTGAGACCATCATTCGCGATCAAGCCAAATACCAAGCACTCGCTTCAGAAATGCGAGACTATGCAGAAAACAAATATAAACCGGCCACCATGGTCGAAGGGCATCTTGCCCTCTATCGACAACTCCTTGCAGACTCGCGTTCAAAGTCGCTTCGAAAGTCCTACTGGATGGATCCCATCGTTCGCATGGGCATCTCAGCTTACTGGGGACGCGGCAATCGCAACCATGGAGCGGTCAAAAAATGATCATCAATCATATTAGCGTAAGCACACTACCTGTTCTCTATCGCTTTGGCGGTGCCATCGAACGACGCATCATGGAAACCGCCAATGAGCAAGCCAGACGTGGTCACGAAGTTCATGTTTACTCCGTGGGTGATGAGTCAGAAACACGTTTGGTCAATGGCGTAACCTACCACTTTATCAAGTGTCGTTCGAAATTGCCGTTGAAACATATAGAGTTTCAATATCGGATTGCCCGAGCCTTAAAGCGTGGCCCAAAAGGTGGCGTGCTCCACTTCCATAGCCAACCCGAAGGCGCCCTCATGAGCACTTTCGTTTCGGCCAAGAAGATCCTGCAATACGATT
>JAFLCP010000235.1 GCA_017303505.1 Planctomycetota bacterium
CCAAACTTCGAGATGGAACGAAGCTGTTGAAGTCCGCGTAAGCCACTAATGGATTGCTCAACTGGATACGTGATCTGCCGTTCGATCTCTTCCGAGGCCAGCGACGGCGCGACCGTGTTGATTTGAATCTGAACAGGAGTCGTATCAGGAAATGCGTCGATGTCCAAGTTTTGAAGTGCAAAACCGCCTATCACAGCGAACAAAAGCGCCGCGACAATCACCAAGCCTCGGTGTTTGAGCGAAGAATCGATAATCCAGTTCAACATTTGCTCGAATTCCTATTCTGCGACGCAATCACATCCGGCGCCTAGATTGTTTTTCAGCAACTGCGCACGAAGAACATCGCTGCCCTTTGTCGCGATAACTTCCCCGGGAAGTACCCCGGAAATGACTTCCGTGAACTTTCCATAAGTAGCTCCAAGCCGAACCGAACGAACATGAAACACCTTATAGCTTTCAGGACTCTTGAAATAGTCTTTGTCTCGCACGAACACGACTTGGCAGCAACCTTCCCAATGCGACGCTTCGGTCGGAATGACAATCGCATCAGATTCGGAACGTAAGAAGATTTCACCTGAACCAAAGGTTTCGTTTCGAAGCGTACCGCTTTGGTTGTCGAGTGCGGCGCGCACTTGAATCATGCGAGTCGACTTATCAACAGTCGTACTTATCCAGTCAATCGTTCCACTCACCTTGCCTGAAATTGCGTCGCTTCGGAACTCAACCACTTGGCCGATCTTGGCTTGCTTCGCATTTTCCTGAGCAATGCTTAGCAATAGCCACATTTGAGATGTGTCAGCGACTTGGAACAGCGATTTCAATTTGTCGACAACTTCCCCGGGAGCAACCGTGCGTTCGATAACGATGCCGTCTAGCGGTGACAAAATCGGGATAAGGTTTGACGTGTCGATAGCACCACGAGAGTCCGTGATCGCGCTTGCGGGAATTCCTAGGTTCCGAAGCCGATTCATGACTTGCGTCTCGTCTAAGTGGATCAAGTCGTTGAGTTCAATTGTGAGGCCTAGATTTCGGAGCGATTGTTCCGCACTAAGAGCATCCGCACGGGCCTTCGACAATGCAGCCTTCGCATTTAGCAAAAGTGAACTCGGAATCGCATCCTTTGCACCGGCAAGTCGTTCGACATTCCGTTCCTGCAAGCGCAGTTCGGTCAGCGATCGCATGAGCGCCGACTTAAGATTGCCAACTTCCGCAGCATCAACGATGGCCAGAAGTTCGCCGCGAGCAACGCGATCGCCAACGTTCTTGCGGACGTCCCATACACTTCCCGGAGCGCGTGAAGCAAGCGACGCTAGACGCGTTGCATCGTAGACAATCGAACCACTCCCATGAATCGATTCGACAATGTTGGCTCGTTCGACCAGCTCCACATCAACGCCCGCCTGCCTCACCGATTCGACGGAAGCAAATTGGATGCGTGCTTGATAGGTTTTGCATTGGCTATTGTTTGCTTTTCGTGACATGACGGCCAACGCCCTCGCTGCTCGTTCAAAATCCGCTTGTTCAACGCTCGGCAGCGATTTCAACTGGGCCACATCGGGATGATGGAGCGGGCAATTATGAACTCCGTGATCCTCACACCATCTATAATCCGGTCCTTTGGGCATCAAAGTTGGATCGCATTGAACGCAGATTGATTCGGGTACACTATGCTCCTCACACCAATCATCGACTCTCGCTTCAGTGTTGCCGGTTAGGCTGCTGAATTTCGACAACTTCCAATCGTTGAGATGTCCGTACGCAAAGACAGTAGCAAATCCAATTAGGGTAAGCAGTGGACCAACGCTACGCGCGATTCGCTGACATCGCGATCCGCTTCGTGAGCGAGGGACCGCCGTATCCATATGCGATTCTTCTTGCAAAGATTCCATTGCTGACGTTGCGGGTTGGGAAGTTGGGGCTGCCGATCGAGACTCGGGCCTCGTCGTATCGACAATGGAACGATCGATCATTGTGCGACTCATCACGCACTCCTCGAATATTGAAAAATCTCAAGCCGAAGCTTTTGGGAAGATTACTTGGATGGAAGCGTCGAACGACATCCAACGCGACGAAGGCAACGTGATTGCCTTGGAGCAATGAATTACCCAACGCAAATACCGCGATGGGCCGCGAAGAAGAGCTTCGCTAGATCAGAAGCAAGCAATGAGCGCGCAGCAGCCCACGGCCAAAGAGCGTGGCATCGCACTCGCAATTGACTCTACAGAGCTGCGACTTCGATTTTGAAACCAGAATCGATTCGGGTTGGAACCAACCGACTAATGGAGAGAAAGGTGCATCTACGGTGAGAATTTCATCGGCTTGCGGAGCAACTTTACCACCGCAAAAACAATTGCACCTCTCCGAAGTTGGATCGCAAGGACCGGGTTGGCACGGGACATTCGATTGGCTGTCTTTGTTTGATCCAAAACAAACGGACGAACAACAATCGCAACAGTCGACTGACTGACCTTGCCTGCAATCGTCAATTGAAGTGCAGCAGTCAATGCATAGCGCTGGGCAGACCAGCACTTGGCAACACATTAACAAGGCTAATAAACGAGTCAACATCTTCGATCCTTATTGGTACCATTATTAACTGTCTTGGGTTCCTGCGTCAATCCCGAGCATCACCGTGCTTTGATGCCGCACATCGTGTTGCGAGGGATTTCAAGGATTCTCGGAACAGGTAATGCGGAAGCATCAGGTTCGAATCTTTGCTATCGCTGACGTGCTCACTTTGACCTGAGCGATCTTGATCCGACTCTCTGCGACATTCTTGGCTTTTACTTGCGATATTCGATGCCTTTCCTTTAATCGGCAAGATCGAGATCATGAAATTGCCCCGTGAAAAACTTCCAACTCTTGTGCTCAATAAATCTCCTCTATGCAGCCTCGCCAACGAGTTGAATTAGCTCTCGAAGCTGTCGATTTGAACGATCGAGCAGACTATTCTCTCCGCCAGCTGGTCTGGCTTTGTCCGGTATTTTCGTTTTCATCGTCGTGGTTGTATTGGATGGACTGGCATCTGAGATCTAGGCCGCTTCCCCTCCTATCGTGGGTGCCTCGAGGCATCCGTAAGCCAAGAATGCCCCCGTCTTGATGGCCTTGCTTTTGATTTGCCTCGCTCTTGATTGGCTCAGCTGACTGAGCTACTCTTTAACCAGAGGTAGCGTTAACTCATGGTTCGAACCTCTTCGTAGACAAACAGACCAGACTGGTCTCGAACTTCGCAAATCCTTTCAGGGAAAGGCTTTACGAACTTCGAGCGCAGAGAGTATTGTTACGAAGAGGGTTGCGCTCGCGGAGCTTTCGTCAAAGTTCTAACTTTGGCGTCCAAAAGACTTAACGCCCGGCGTCGAGAGATCGACCGCCGGGCGTTTTTCGTTTCTACCCAGTCTTTCGCGGGTTTCCTACGCTTTTTGCGGTTCGACGGCCCAAACCGCCGCGTACTCTGTTTCTAGAGAGATTTCCTTCTCTCGAACGCAACCTTCAAGGTTGCACCCGCCAGTGCGAAAAATCAGTCCCGAACTCTCTGACTCTCTCTTTTCGGGGGCCTCAAGAGTTAACACAGAGTTCTCGTTCGCGACGCGGGTGAGTACGGATTCGAACTGTGCAATCGCAATCAAATCCTTGAAATGCGAGACGCCATTATCGGACGACAAATGGGACGCCTCTATCGCAACGGTGATCGCATATAAAGTACGGTGATCCCACGAGCATTTCCCCGGAGCCAACATTTTTCTGAGAACGTGAAGTCCAATGCAACTCGCACCGGTCTAGGGGGCTCGTGCTGATTTGGAGATACTCAGTTATTGCTTTGGTATCGGGCAGAAGTTAGGTCCACACCTCTGTGAATTGATGTCTATTAACACCCTCAAGGCCTTTAAAGGCGCTGCCTGCAGCAATTACCTGAACGTGTTCGAAACCTGGTGATTTGCAGAGTGAAACGAATGGCTCAATGACGAAGTTCTCATGGTCCGCTACTTTCTCACCTTCAATTTCGGCAGGAAAGTCGAGCATCATGAATCCAGGCATGCGGCTCAGCGGTTCTTTAGAAAGCTTCAATAGCGAATAGTGATAACCCAACAGAAAGTAGATTACCATTGTACCGCCTAACTGGCTTGTCCATTTCTGTCGGCCAACTCGCGCTGTGAAACCATCCTTTCTGATACTGAATTGAACGTCCTTCTGCGTCCACATCTTCTTCCCGTCGAATTTAAGCTGGTGAACGTATTCGTTCATCCCATCCGACAGACTGTCGCTCGCCGCATCGAAATCCAAGCTGAGGGTTTGGCTTGTTACCTCTGCGAGCAGCGCTTCCACGCGGCTCTTTATCTTCTTGATCTCGTCTGCGATCTTGTCCCGGCGAGCCAAGCTCTCGCGAATCCTTCTCAGTTGGTCAATTCGTTCGGTCCTTTGCCCGACCTGATTGTCTAGCAACGCAACCTCGGGCGGGATGATCGCCGCTGTCTTAACGCGTACTGGCCGTAGCTGCTCAGATAGCAAGGCCGTGCGATTACGAATTGCCTGCATACTCTCGAGATTCGCGCGACGCTTACCGGAAAGCGCTTCGATGAGGTCGCCAATTTCCTTGCGTTCCCCCTTCAGCTGCTCAAGCTCGAACTCAAGGCGCTTACCCCATGGAAAGTTTACTAGAACCATCGCCAAGTCACTCGTGCTCACTGCCATCCGCCGGTTTGAACGTAAGTTCCCAGACGGTGCACCCGAGCCCAACGAAGACGATCCAGATACCGACGAAGAAGATCGTTGAACGCTGCTTCCTGATGAATCTCGATCGGCGCGACGATCGCCTGCATGAGTGGATGCAACAACTACCGCAGCCATGGCCATTCCCAGACGTCGAGCGATTTGCTGCCATCGATGGTCGAAGACTTGCGACGCCTGAGCAGTGGCGAGCGGGCAATGGTGCCTGGGGTTGCTACCGTTCGCACTTGCTGATCTTGGAGAAATGTTTACTCGAAGGGATCGACTCGTACGTGGTCTTCGAAGATGACGCAGGCTTCGTTCCCGACTTCGTTGAACAACTCGAGGCATACGTGCGCGAACTTCCTGAAGACTGGGGACTAGCTTATCTCGGAGGCCAACACCTCTACGCTGCCAAGCATCCGCCCAAGAAGATCAGCGACCGCGTGTACCGACCTTACAACGTCAATCGTACGCATGCCTTTATGGTTCGCGGTCGCGCAACGATGAAGGCTTTGTATCGTCACCTGAACTGGAACGATTGGCATATGAAGCATCACATCGATCATCACCTTGGTCGTTTGACTCAGCGGCGATACGAAGCCCTGGTCCAAGGCAAGAATGTCGAGAAAGAGTCGATTCCCGTTTACACGCCCGATCGTTGGCTCGTCGGCCAGTTGCCGACCAAATCGAACATCTGCGGTCGCAAGTGGACCCAAACCAGATTCTTCAACGATGCCAAGAATGCCGACCACAGCGACGCGCCGTTCTTCGCCGTCCTCGGGCCCCATCGCAGTGGCACCAGCTGCGTCGCAATGGTCATGCATCATTTGGGCGTTCACATGGGCAACGAACTCGGTGGCTATGAGGCTACCGGTGGAGGCGAAGCGATCGGCCTGGCCCAACTCTGTGAAAAGGCGATGCGATTTCCCGCAACTGATCCAAAGACTGCAGATGGACAACTCAGCAAGCAGCTCAAGGCCTGGATCGTCGCCAGGAAAGCAGAAGCCATTCGAGACCGCACAGTTGCAGGTGGCAAGTATCCGCATCTCTGCCGATTCGCAAACCACCTCTACGAAGCCCTCGGTAACTCGCTGCGAATCATCGCAGTCGATCGCCCAATCGAAGCCTCGATTCGATCCCTTCAAGATCGAAGTAGCCGACATCCAGGCCAATGGTTCGCAGCCGGCGATGACGCCTGCGAGAAGCTACAGCGTTCGCTTTTGGAACATCGCGAGACGTTCATTCAAGAACATCCCGAAGTTCCAGTCCATCGGATCAACTTCGCCAAGCTTACTGAAGATCCTGAGACTGTGATCAATGAACTGATCGCATTCCTGGGCATTGAGCCCACTGCCGAAGAGATCGATTCAGCGATCGCACACGTGACCCCAGAGTTGAGGAAGTTCGGATGACACCCGTGGAAGACGTCCTTGCCAAGATTCGACATCGATACCTCATCATCGGCTCCGGCGCACTGCGATTGCATGGGATCGATTGGGAGGAAGGCGATCTCGACATTTGGCTTGATCCCAATCTCTCCGATGAGGACTGGCAAACGTCTGTCGATGATGCCGCTGGTTCTCTCAAGCGACCTTGGAAGCGAGGCGAACCAGACGGTTCGGGTGGTCTGCGTGCATCAACTCGAATCGCCTGTTCGCCACCGCTGGACGTGATGCGTGAAGTCATGGGCTGCACCACAGAGGATTTTGAGAAGGCCTTCGACAACTCGCTCATCTCGTTCTACGGCAACGTCGCACCACTGAACTCGATCATGCACATCAAACGCAGCGCGAAGCGTCTCAAAGACTATCGCCATGCCATCAAACTTGCTCGCAAACTCCTTAACGCGTGGTGAAACATGGAAGCAACAGTACCCATTCAAGACATTACCTTTTGCATCAAGACCATCCATCGGCCTTGGGCTTGCCATCGACTTGTCCAGTCGCTTCGAAAGGAGTTCGGCGAACCCAAGATCGTTGTCGTTGACGATGGTTTGCCAGAACACTGGTTCTCGCAGAAGTATCCCGAGACCGCCAAACACTGCAAAGTGATTGACCTTGAGCAACACGATGTGGGCGTCGGCATTGGACGCAATACAGCAATCGATGCCGCAGAAACCGAGTTCATTTTTTTGCTCGATGATGATCAGATCGTAACGCCCGATCTACACCTCGATCGAGTCTACCAGAGGTTTGTTGAGTACAACCTCGACATTCTGGCTGTGCGGCAAGGAGATGGCGGCCGGCCCATGCTCTTTAGCCCACTGATGAATGGCACCCGGATCTGGATGCATCGCGGCGAACGCAAACGCATCGGCGAAACTTGTTGGTGCGACATGGTCAGCAACGCATTCCTAGCGCGGCGTGAGACGATCGCCCGTGTTCGCTGGGATGACGAGATCAAAACATACGAGCATTGGGAGTTTTTCTATCGGGCGTCCCAGATCGAACATCTGCAAATTGCCGTGGCACTCGATTGCTCGGTAGTCCACGACCATGTAGCAGCCAAGCCGTACGGAGCACTGCGAGCCCGACCCAAGTTCCGCCGATTGGGGCTTCGCAAGCACGGCTTTGATTCACTGCGTTATCCAGGAGGAGGTATCGTCCATGCGTGATCGCGTTACATTCTGCATCAAGACCATCCATCGCCCTCATTGCTGCGCAACGCTTGTGCGTAGCATTTACGAACACTGTGGCGATGATCGTCCGCTGATCTACGTCCTTGATGATGGGAAGCCCGAGTTGCGTTTCTCAAAGAGTTGTCCTGACGAAGCGGCAATGGTCGATCGGCTGATCGAAACCGAATACGACATCGGCTTATCGGCTGGTCGCAATCGCCTCGTGGAAGCAGCTCAGACGCGCGTGGTGATCTTTTCAGATGACGATCACGTGGTTGGTCCACAGACTCGGCTGAATGATCTCGTTCGAAAGTTCGAATCGAGTCGCCTGGATCTATTGGCAACACTTAGTAA
>JAFLCP010000236.1 GCA_017303505.1 Planctomycetota bacterium
GAAGAGTATTTGCGAGATCCTAATGTTATGGCCTTAGGTGGATCATGGCTGGGACCGCGCGACTTGATTCAAAAGAGAGATTGGGCCGCGATTACCAAATTGGCAAGTGAAGCTACCGAGATTGTCAAACGCGTTCGCGGAACCAAGGCATGAGCCGAGTTATTGCTTTTGGTGAGATCATGGGGCGTTTATCGCCTCCTGGCTTTCAACGCTTTCAGCAAGCGATGCCCGGTAGCATGGAGGTTACCTTCGCTGGTGCGGAAGCCTCGATTGCAGCTTCCATCGCTTTTCTGGGAGGGGAAGCCGCCTTTGTTACGGCGTTGCCTCAGCATGCTATTGCCGATGCCTGTATCGCGGATCTGCGAGCTATGGGCGTAGATACTCCGCATATCGTTCGGGCTAACGTTGGACGGTTAGGCTTGTACTTCTATGAAAAGGGAGCCAATCAGCGGGCAAGCCAAGTGATTTATGATCGTGAAGGGAGTTCGATTTCGATCCTCAGCGCTGAACATTATGATTGGCGAACGATTCTTGCTGGGGCAGGGTGGTTAGTGATTAGCGGTATCACGCCCGCTATTTCGCGAAATGCAGCTGAAGTAACCAAGGTGGCGATGAGCGTCGCGAACAGCTTGGGTGTGAAAGTTGCTTGTGATATGAATTATCGCAGCAAGCTCTGGCAATGGGAGCCACCACTATCGGCCCGAGAGTTAGCGACCAAAACCATGCGCGAACTCTTGCCGATGGTCGATATGTTTATTGGCGGATTGGAAGATGCCAGTGAAGTCTTGGGGCTCGCTTCTGCTGGCTCGGATCCAGGTACTATTCGGATGATATGCAAAGGAATTGCCAACGCTTTCCCGCGACTTAGGTATGTCGCTATGACTCGCCGCATTGGGAGTTCAGCGAATCGAAACGAATTTGGTGGGATGTTGTTCGACGTGGAGAACCAAGAGATGGTTTGGGCGCCGCAGCTGGACAATCAACCTTCCCTTTATGTGATTGATGATATAGTGGATCGTTTAGGGGCTGGTGATGCATTTACTGCAGGTTTGCTTTACCAATTCACCACGCAAAATCCTCTAGTGCTTCAACGGGCGATCGATTTCGCCACCGCCGCTGGATGTTTGGCTCATTCGATCGAAGGTGATTACAACTATGTGAGCCGAAGCGAGATTGAAGCTATTGCGGCGGGGGATCGTGGCGGTCGGGTGAGTCGGTAGGCTGCGCGGTTAATGCCTTGGCACTGCTCAGTTTGCTCGCTTTAGTCAGAATGCGATCAAGGGCTGACGCAAACTCGCTTCGATCGCGTGGAGAGTAAGGCTGAGGTCCCGACAATTCCATGCCGGCGCCGCGAGCTGCATCAAAAAAATCGCGAGCTGCCAATCGTGAACCGATATTGGATTCGTCCAATACGTTGCCGCGCGGATCTAGCACAAAGACTTTTTTGGCAACTAATTGAGCTGCTAATGGAACATCGGCTGTGATGGTGACATCGCCGGGTGAAGAATGGTCGACGATGTATTGATCGGCGACGTTCGCGCCGTCACGCACCGTGACGCTGCGAATCAAACGATAACCTTCGGGAGCCGCAATGGATTGATTGGCTACGAGGATGACTTCTACTTGCAGTCGTTTCGACGCGCGATACACCAGTTCTTTTGCATCTCGCGGGGCTGCGTCTGCATCAATCCAAATTCGGAACATAACCACGGTTACATGGATAGGGAGAGGTCAGTAAGGGTAGGGCCCATTAGAAGGTAGCTGATCGGTGTATTCAATGGGGGCGGTTAGGGAAGCATCTACCCATATGGATGTGCCAGGATCTCGATAAACACACTTCCATTCTCGTTCGCAGCCGGAAATTTTGACGTTGTTTCGCGAGTCTGTTTGCGAGAATAGTTTATCTGCTAAAGGTGCGCCCGAGGGGACAATAATTCCATCCGCTTTCCATTCATCCAAGATACTGGCAGATTGTGGAGCCGCGTAAAAAAATTCAAGATGCTTTTCGAGGACACCTGGCTGAAAGGCCGCTTCGTATCGACCATCGAGGCTCACGAGAATATTTGGGTAAAGACGCCAAGTGACATACGCGCCAGAGTCAAAGTCGGTGATGTAGCGTCCCTTGAGTTGATGTTTTTCGAGAAACGCAACAGCTCCCAGCGGATAGTTGCCGCGTTGTCCCGCACCATTGATAGGTAAGTAGGCTTGGTGGCCTTGAAACCACAACACGAAAGCTACACTGGCGATGGCTACGACACTCGCAAAACGGTACGTGAGTCTGGGGTTTTGAATAACACCTTGGCGAAGACGTTTTCCAAATGGCGTGTAGGTAAGCCATGCGGGAACGTATGTGAGCCAGACCAGTGCAAAAATCGATGCATGACGAACATGTTTCAGTGCCATGATCGCGCATAGAATTAAAAAGAGCATACCAGCCAAACGGTTCCAACGACGGTAGCGGATACAATACAACGCGAGTGCTACCGCCACTGCGAAACAAAGCATGGTTTGAAGTGGATTCATGATGGTCCATAGTGGCCACCATTCACCTATATGAGGCCGTGGCATGGTGAGTGCATGAGCTAAGTATGTCAGGTACTCTGTTCCATAGGGATTGAGCCACAGTCCCGCGATTGCCAAGGGAGCGGCAACCCATAGATGCCAGGTTGCGGTAAAACTCTTGGGGATTGAGCGGGTGGAATGCCATGCAGTGAGGCAGCGTTCGAAGCCATGGATTCCCATCATGGCCGCTCCGACGACGAAGCCTGCGTGAATGTTTTGCCATAAAACAAGCATCAATAGCCAGCCTGCGACCCAGCGTTTTTGATTTCGCCAATCCGCTTCCAGCAGAAGCATTTGCATAGCTATGAAGGTGAGCGTGAATTGTTGAGCTCGCAATGTGGAGAAGCCGACCCAGAAGATGGGAAGTACAAGAATTAGTCCCATCGCAAACAGTAGGGGATCTCCACCGCGGGCGCGACAAACACGATAACTGCACAGCAGCATGATCGAAATGAGTAGGAACCGGAGCAGCATCAAGAAAACGCCACCCAGAGTATGAGAGGTGACCAAATAGGTGATCAATCCAAAGCCCCATTCGTGATGTACGGTTGGATTGAGGGTCGGAGAGAAGGCGCAAAAATCTGCTTGCGGGAATATGCCTGTGGCTAAAAACTCTCGCGCCAAAGCCATGGCATGAAAGACATCGTGCAAGACGTCATTGAGCCGCGCGATGTACGCCAAGAACACCAGCACAGCCGTCAATAAAAGAACAATCGATAGCCCAAATGGCGTTCGCTTGCTGAGCAACGCAGAGGAAGAAATCAATTCTTCTGTTCGATTTCGGGCGTCTTCGATTCTCATGCAGTGTAGGTGAGAACAGGCAGGTAACGTGAGGCGGGCGTTTTAGGAAGGCCCGGAAGTCTACAACCTGCACGCGAATAGACAGATAAGAATCATCATGGATCTTCAGGGGAAATAGAGGGCTCGTGCAGACCGTCGCGGTTGTTTCGATTATGCGGATGCTCGGCTCAATTCAAAACGAAAAAGCCCCTGCGTGAACAGGGGCTTGGGTTAGAATTCATGACCGATTACGACATGAACTCTGGGTGAGCATCAGGTGAAGTATCGCGTTATAAGCGACGCTTACTTACCTTTGAATTTGTCGTGGCAGGCTTTGCAGTTGACTGCGGCGCCGAGTTCTTCCAAAGCACCTTCACGACCGGTGACTACCTTTGCGGCAGCAACCAGAGCGGTACCGGATTGCATCTTCCATTCAGTCTCGTCACCCTTCGGTGCATTGTTTTCCACAAGATCGATGAGGAGATCCAAAAACTGTTTCTTCTCTTCGTCCGAAGCTTCGCCACTGGTGACCTTCTTGCACAAGCTGGAGTTGCCTGCGAAGCCGGCTTTCATGACTTCCTTGACGGTTTTCTTTGGAGCCAGATTGCTGGCTACGGCAATGCCGCCGATGCAGAGCAATGCGAGAACGGCTGGTAAATAACGACGCATGGGAGAACCTCTTGAAAAGTGAAAAAGTTCGAAAAAGACGGGCATTATTTTGCGGAAAATCGCTGATTCCTGCCAGTGCAGTCCCCAAAATCTGCCAAAAATCGTCGTTTTAGTCCTGTATTATTTCTTGTTGAGACAACGTCTCAGTGGTGTCCGCAGGTAACGGGGGAAATTGGCACGATTTTTTGTCACGATGTGTTCGTGTGGACCTGTCGTCTTTTGTAGTATTTGGGACATGTCGCAGAATGTGAAAACCCTCTTCCAGCCCGGAGCGATCCTGTGTCAGCAGCCGAAATCCTGAATGAATTGAAACCACTTGGCAGCGACAGTTATAAACGCGTCATTTTTAAGCATGGTGTGTCGGAACCATGTTATGGGGTGAAGATTGGCGACATGCAGAAGATTGTCAAACGCGTAAAAAAAGACTACAAGCTTGCCCTCGAACTGTATGACTCAGGTATCTACGACGCAATGTACCTAGCGGGCTTGATTGCCGATGATGCAAAGATGACTAAGAAGGATCTTAAGCATTGGCTCAAAGGTGCTTATTGCAGACCGTTGGCAGGTTGGACGGTTGCATGGGTCGCAGCAGGAAGCCCACACGGTTGGGAGTTGGCTCTCGAGTGGATAGACTCGGACGAGAGTCTTACCGCGATTGCGGGGTGGGCAACCTTGGGAAGCATCGTATCGGTGAAGCCGGATAATGAGTTAGATCTCAGCACGTTGAAGAAACTGATTGCCCGCGTTCAAAAATCGATTCATAAAGAATGTGACGAAGTTCGTTATCACATGAACGCATTTTTGATTTCACTCGGCTCGTATGTCGAGCCTCTGACCGAGACTGTGCTCAAAGCAGCTGAGAAGATTGGTCCAGTAACTGCAGATTTAGGTGACAACGATTGCAAGACGCCGAGCATCATCGAGTACATTGGCAAGGTTGAAAAGCGAGGGGCGATTGGAAAGAAGCGAAAGACGGCCAAATGCTAAACGCGTTTTAGCGATAAGGTATGGAATCGATTCGCCATTCGTTATCTTCAAAGATAAGCTGAACGTTTTCCGGAGGTCTGCGAATGTTGGAGCGAGAGACCAGTCGCGAAATCTTCGCTGAGAAGCGATCGATGAAGGAGGCTTGCTCGACATCGGCTTTGGCGTTTGGATCTTCTACGGACTCCCAGTTTGGATCGCGAACAATCGCCACAATTTTGGCTTGCGCTTTGCGCTGCGAAAACGTGAGGTCGGTGGCTGGCTCGTAATAGTGAAAGTTGAAATGTCGAATGATGCCCGTTTGACTGGGGTGAGTCGGGTCCAACTCATGGCGTTTGTGGTTTTCGCTCAACAGCGGCTGTAGATCTTCGATGAGCTCCGGCCACTGAGCGACTTTGGGATAGATCTCATTTTTCCAGCGATCGAGACGCTGTTGGAGTTGTTGCTGAAACTCTTCGGGGTTTATCGACTGATTGACCGCTCGTAGAGATGTATAATTGGTGAAGGCTTCATCGGGTACGCCCTGTACTTGAAACGCTTGACTTGCTTTCAGCATCAAATCATTTTCCGAAGAAAGTTCATCGACTGCTCGAATCAAAAAATAGGTAAATCGACTGCGGAGCGAGTGCGAGTAGCTAAGGTACTCCTCGCGCCATTTTTCAGCCCGCACTGCTTTATCAAATCTATCGAGTGTTTTTTGTGGAGAGCTGAATGCCTCGGTCGCTGGTCGTTCTGCCGTTTGAGCAAACAACATCGTCGAGATCGAAACCCAAAGTGCAATTACGACGATCGTTAGGGGAGCGAAGTTTAGGCTGCGTATTGGTCGGGGTTTAAGTGAAGTAAACATGGCATCGATTGCGGGTATTTGTAAACAGATTCCGGAAAGGCTGAAAAAAGTCGCTCAGTTCGCAGTGGTGGTAGATTATCAATCCACACGGAGGGAGGCTATGTTGAAATGTTCTAATAGAGGTGGGTGCACCAGCTCGTTGTTGTGATAGCATTGTTGGTGCGGATAAGTAAGATCAGGGAAAGGTGCGTTATGTTGTTAAACAGGGTGATATGGTTTTTTGGTGTGCTGGCTGCCTGCATAGTTAACCCATGTGCTGGAGATGAACCATACCGTTTGCGAGTTTTGTCCTACAACATTCACCATGCTGAGGGTGTCGACGGCAAGTTAGATTTGGGCAGGATCGCCAAGGTGATCCTAAGTGCTCAACCCGACATCGTCGCCTTGCAGGAAGTGGATCAGAACGTCAAGCGGAGCGGCAATGTTGATCAGGCAGCTGAATTGGGACGTCTGACCCAAATGAATTCGGCCTTTGGGGGAAACATCGAGCTGCAAGGGGGCAAATATGGCAATGCCATTTTGACTCGCTTTGAGATTGTCGGACAACAAAATGATGCACTTCCCAATATCAACGCAGGGGAACAGCGCGGGATATTGAAAGTGATGATCAAGCTTCCAGGACGCTCTGAGGGATTGAAATTATATGCAACGCATTTGGATCATCGTCGGGAGGAACGCGAAAGAGTTCTTTCGGCGGAGCGAATCAACAGTATGGTTGAGGAGTTGGCGCCAAGCCTACTTTTGGGAGATTTGAATGATGTTAGTGGAAGTGCAACCTTAAACCTCTTGGATAGAAAGTGGAAGCGAACCCATGAGGGAGTATTGCCAACGATCCCTGTCGAGAACCCATCACGACAGATCGATTTTATCGCTGTTCGGCCAGCGGAAAGTTGGACGCTGATAGAAACAAAGGTCTTGGATGAGGCAGTGGCTTCCGACCATCGCCCCATATTGGCGGTGATCGAGCTCAAGTAAAAGTGTTTACTTGGCGGGCGGCAGGGACTATGTTAAAGCGGTTGTCGGCGTGTAAAAAATCTCGGAAACTGAGGAGTTGTTATGGGTGCTATAAGTCGACGTAGTTGGATTCAATCGGCCGCTGCCACTTCGTTTGGTTTATGGTCCGCTTCTAAGAGTGGCCTCTTGTTACCTGGATGCCAAGCCAGTGAGAGTGCCGACTCGCTACCGATGCAACTTTACAAGAGCCTGACAGAGGAACAGCGAAAGAAAGTTTGTTTGCCCAAAGATCATCCTCGGCGCGGCTATGTCAACAATTGGTGGTACATTCATCCTGAGTATCGAATTCCGACCACCTTTACTGCTGAGCAGCAAGAATTGATCAAGAAGATCTTTGACGGAATGCATAGCGCTGAACATCAGGCGGCTGTCAACGAAGCCGTTTTGATCGACCAATACGGTGAGGAAAAGAATGCACCTGCTGCGGGCTTTTTCGGATCGCCCGACGATGAAGATTTCGAGTTTATCTTTACTGGGCACCACGTCACGCGCCGTTGCAATGCACACACGGATAAGGGACTAGGATTTGGTGGAAATCCGATTTTCTACGGACACTATCCGCATCCGATGAGCAATATGCGTGAGAACTTTAATGAAGCCAAGGATCACCCTGGCAATCCGTATTGGTACCAAGGGCGATTGTTCAATAAATTTGTTCAGGCACTGGATGGAAAACAGCAAGAAAAAGGGCTGGTAGGCACGGCCAGCGCACAATTAAGTTATTGCCCACAAAGGACTTGCTCAAGTATGTCCGTATTGTAGGCAGCCATTTCCATTCGTCCCACAATACTTTCGCCCTTTTTCTGACCTCGTTTCAGCATC
>JAFLCP010000237.1 GCA_017303505.1 Planctomycetota bacterium
CGTGTTGCAGCGGGTTGGTCCGATGGGGCGTGACGTGTAATAGTCATCGTGCGCACCTGGGACCGTGTACCGATGGAGAAGTAAAACCGCAGCTAACGCTGTCGGCTAATAGGACCAACTCAAATACCATTAGCCGTACGCGTTAGCGTCGGTTTTCCCTTTCCAACGGTACACGGTTTCGATCTGGTTGGTCGTGCAAAAGAAAAGATTGCTGCATGTCAGAGTGATTGAGTCTCATGATGGCAAGGCAGGCGGTCGAGGCGGGAGCCTCTAAGCAGTGCGTGACACGGCGGTGCCATGTCACGAGAATGAATCCAAGTCACGAGTATGATGATTGGCGTCGGTTTTACGCTTCCCTCACCGCGTCACACACCAGGGACATTGCCTGGATGTTCGCCCACTTCATAGACGATGTGGGCTCTGCCAACCAATAGTGGATCGATCGTACCAATCGATTCAGTATCTTTGTTCGTATAAGGCAGGCGATGAAGCACGTATCGCATGGCATTGAGACGAGCTCGCTTTTTGCAATCCGATTTGATCACCGTCCAAGGCGAATCTGCTGTATCGGTGTAGAAAAACATCGATTCTTTGGCTTTCGTGTAGGCATCCCATTTATCCAGTGATGCGAGATCGACTGGGGATAGTTTCCATTGTTTTAACGGATGAGCTTTGCGTTCTTCGAAACGGCGGCGCTGTTCGGCTCGGCTGACAGAGAACCAGAATTTGACGAGATGAATACCACTGCGAACTAAGTTGCGTTCGAACTCGGGTGCTTGTCGCATGAACTCACGATATTCTTCGTCGGTGCAGAAACCCATGACACGCTCCACGCCGGCTCGATTGTACCAAGAGCGATCGAACATCACGATTTCGCCGGCCGTCGGAAGATGTTCTACATAACGTTGGAAATACCACTGACCACGTTCAACCTCGCTTGGTTTTTCGAGGGCTACAACCCGAGCACCGCGTGGGTTGAGGTGTTCCATGAAGCGTTTGATGGTTCCACCTTTACCAGCCGCATCGCGCCCTTCAAAAAGGATGATCACTTTTTGTTTGGTCGCTTTGACCCAGGCTTGCAGTTTGAGCAACTCGACTTGCAGATGATATTTGTGCTGTTCGTAGGTTTTGCGAGACAGCAAATTTTTGTAAGGGTAACCACCTTCACGCCAATCATCGGAGAGTTCGGTGTCGGGATTCGGTGTTGTTGGTTGATAGGAGCCATCTGCGAGGAGTGCTTGTCGCAGAATGGCTGCGTCATCGGGTGACGCCCCTTCGATGATGGTCCGCAGCGAATGGGCCAAGGCTGGGATATCGGCGACCGTAGGATTTTCGATGAGCGATTCAACAGCTTCGGTCTGTGCCGTTTGGGCCGCTTCGATGGACTGCTGCACAACATGTTTTTGGATGCTGTCGCTGGTTAAGGCTGGAGCCGTATCGCCCGCTTTAACGGTGCGAGGTTTCTTTTTGCGAATGTGGGAGAGTGCATCGTGTGGGCTGAGGCTATGGTTATTTACCGCAATTGTTTCGTTGGAGTCTGGTTTGGATTTCATGGTAAGGCGAAATGGGTTTTGGGAGTTGAGTTTGTGTATTGGAATAGGCTTGAACGATGGTAGAGACAAGTCCAAGAATCGATGGATGGAAAGGAGTGCCGCACAGTGCAGTGATGTGCAGAGTGTGTTCCATTCGCACGGAATTCGAGCTGGAAGTGTGCCAATTCAGGCTTATTAGAAGGCTGTGCAATTCAGGTGCCGATCTGCCGCAATACGTTCGCTTCTGCCTGGGGCGTGTTACTATTAGCCGTACGCGTTAGCGTCGGTTTTCCCTTTCCAACGGTACACGGTTTCGATCTAGTTAGTTGTGCAAAAGAAAAGATCGCGGCTGGCGGGCTTGAAAGACGTACAATTGTACGTATAGCCTCGTTCCCATGGCTCTGCCTGGGAACGCACTGCATTAGAGGCTCCCGCCTCGTGGTTCTTGGTAGCGATTTGCCGTAGTGGCCTATCACTAATCAAGATCGCGCTCGGCCATCAGCCGCAGCGGTAGCCCAAAAGTCACCGTCCCATCGGCGAAATGCCGATGGTGACGGAGTATGCCTATCCAGTTTGAAATCGCGGTAGCCCGTAAGTCTCGCTTCCGCTGGGGCAAGCCCAAGCGGAGATTTGCTAACGCCAGGTTGAGACGTACATTTGTACGTGGGATGCGTCTTGCAGGCGTATTACCGGTTCTCATTAGCCGTACGCGTTAGCGTCGGTTTACCGTCGGCGCAGCGACGGGCGCAACCTTTCCATTTTTCATGCGTGCTGCAGCGGGTTGGTCCGATGGGGCGTGACGTGTAATAGGCATCGTGCGCACCTGGGACCGTGTACCGATGGAGAAGTAAAACTCAAATACTATTAGCCGTACGCGTTAGCGTCGGTTTTCCGTCGGCGCAGCGACGAGCGCAACCTTTCCATTTTTCACGCGTGTTGCAGCGGGTTGGTCCGATGGGGCGTGACATGTAATAGGCATCGTGCGCACCTGGGACCGTGTACCGATGGAAAAGCAAAACCGCAGCTAATGCTGTCGGCTGATAGGACCAACTCAAATACTATTAGCCGTACGCGTTAGCGTCGGTTTTCCGTTTCCACCGGTACACGGTTTCGATCTGGTTCGTCGCGCACGAACTTGCAACAGGTACAAAGGTAACTACCTTAGAGCAGGCCAAAGCCGTATTAGCTGGGGCGAGAATACAGACAGCAAAGGTACGTCCTCCCCTTTCAACCCGAACTCATGAACACCGGGCGCCTTTGTCCCCGTGCGAGAATGGATGTGATATTCTATTGAAGGCACTAGGGATTGTTTTTGAATGAAAGATAACTTGATAGGAACCTACCTCCGATGTCGCCCGAAGTTCGAGAAAAACTGTGTGAAGCTGGATGGTATCCGGGGAGAGCGATTTCAACTAAAGATTGGGTTGCACAACTTGCTTTAGACGGGTTTGTATTGATTCCCGAAGCCGAGAGAATCATCTCCGAATTTGGTGGGTTGACCTTAACACCCCAAATTTTGCCATCAACTTTCGCATACGCACGTCAATCTTACTTTGATCCAGTGCAACCCGGCGGACAAGGCGATATTGATAGAGTATATGATTGGGAAAAAAGGCTAGGCTTAACGATAAATCCAATTGGCGATTATGCAAATGGACATCAAACCCTACTCTATGCATCGGACGGAAGGATTTTTGTAGCGTCAAACGGATCGCTCTACCTTTACGGTTCGACGTTCGAAGATGCGTTGGAAAATACCCTGGTGATAGCTAGGAGACCTCCCCGCTTGATTGGTCACCTAAGCGACAATGGGGAATAGTACGATGTGACTCAAGTCGCGTTCATGAATGCCAATTGTTACCTGATGAGATGATTTGCGAGTATGGGCATAGCTTAAACTCCATTTGCTTCGGCACCGTACGTCGATGGCGACAGAGAACCTGTTAAGATTGTGCACCGAGGATTTTCAAACCTCCGTTTGAGAAAAGCAATATTGCCGAGGCGGCATACCAACTTCCCGATGAGATTTCGTTGCCTTCAGCTTTCAAACCGGTGCTGCTGGTCGAATACAATGGAACGATCTACTCGGTGGACAGCCGAAGAGTTCTAACGTTCCACTCGGCCGGACTAGACATTAGGTATGGAAAGACCTCACGAAAGCTCAGCGACGTCATTTCACCAAAGTTACAAACTGCGAGTCAATTTTCATCGAAATGCCGGAATAGGACACTGTTATGGATATAGATGGCCCAAACGACAATACGTATGAGATGAATACAAGAGGTGATCTTGCGCGTTTTGTATACGCACTTCAAGATGATCTGAAGCATCATCCCGAAAATTGGGAGAATCAAGATTTGCATACCTTCCTTGGTGCACTCGCTCGTTTTTTAAAAGATGCCCACGGCTACTATCACAACGAACGTCCCGACATAGATGCAGGTATTCCCTCTTGGAGGCTCTTTGCAGACTGCTTGCAAGCCGCGAGTTGCTATGATTAACACAGTAATGCGTCGGTTTACCGTTCGCGCAGCGACGAGCGCAACCTTTTCATTCTTCATGCGTGTTGCAGCGGGTTGGTCCGATGGGGCGTGACGTGTAATAGGCATCGTGCGCACCTGGGACCGTGTACCGATGGAAAAGTAAAACCGCAGCTAACGCTGTCGGCTAATGGGACCAATTTGCAACGACGCGTCCAACGCACGGTGTGGTTTGCGGTCGACCCAATGTCGCGTCTGCTCCAATCCTTCGATGCCATCCATTCCGATTTGAAAGTTATCCGCATAGACCGCGTCGCACACGCCGTAGAACTCATGTCTTCCCCGGCGTGTGGAAGGTGCGTTGCTCAATGGCAGGGTTCCTGCGTGCAAGCGCACGATTGCCTCGCGACGTAAATTTGCTAGTCCAAAGCGCTTCTTTGGATTTTGCAATCTTGACGTACCGAATGTTATGATGTGCATTGAAATCAGAATTGAATAAATCTTGTACATTGAGCTCTCAGCTTATAGCACGATTGGGCTGGCGTTGGCTGCGAAGTGCATGTGTTTCCAAACTGCTGAGTGTCGTTCGGTCTGTTGAGCAAATCTCCACGAGGAATGCGGATGAATGAAAAATCGTTAACGAACAGTATCGAAATGAAGTTTCGTTACATTCCGCCTGGAACTTTCTGGATGGGCTCTCCCGAGGATGAGCCAGGGAGATTTAGTTGGGAAGTTCTACATCGTGTTACGATCACCAAAGGGTATTATTTGGGTGTAACGGAAGTAACACAATCGCAATTTCAGAACGTCATGGGATACAACCCTTCCCATTTTCAGTCGAAGCGAGTGCAAGGGGACTCTTCAAACTATCCGGTCGAGATGCTCAAGTGGGATGAAGCGGTAGACTTTTGTAAGCGACTAGCTGATTTACCGGAGGAGAAAGAACTCAAGCGAGTTTACCGTTTGCCCACAGAAGCTGAGTGGGAGTACGCATGCCGCGCCGGTACCACGACCATGTTTTCTTTTCCAGATCATACTGAGTACTTTGACTATTGTTGGTGTGGGGAAGATCTCGATTCGGCCCCACTTCCAGTGGCTTCTAGAAAACCCAACCCCTGGGGAGTCTATGACATGCATGGAAATGTTTCTGAGTTTGTCGCGGACTATTTTGGCGAACTAACAGCTGAAGATGCCGTTGATCCGAAAGGTCCATGTACAGGGGATAAACGAATCGTAAAGGGAGGAGGATGGACCGGTCATTGGATGTCATGCAGGTCGGCACACCGAGGCAAAAATCCAGAGTGGCGTCGATTTCATAACATTGGATTTCGTGTTTTATTAGAGGTTTCGTAACTGATGACCATTAGGCTATCGTGGCACGCATCATTCGAGTAGTGTGTCTTGAATTGTCTTTGGAGGAGTAAGGATTATGGGACAGCAGCCCGCAGTACTCACGAATTCAGCTGGAATTCAAATGATACACGTCCCTCGCGGGAGCTTCATTAACATGCGCGGAGCAAAGATAACATTGACATACGATTTCTATATTGGAACAACCGAAGTCACGCAGGGGCAGTACAAAGCGATCATGGGAAAGAATCCGAGCCCCATTCCTGCAGGGAGAAGCGAGGAAGAATACGTAAATCATCCTGTTGTCAATGTGTCGCACCGAGACGCAGGAAAGTTCTGTTGGGAGTTAACCCATATGCCTGAAGAGAAAAAGGCTCGGAAACGCTATCGGTTGCCGCGAGAATTCGAATGGGAATGTGCTTGCCGAGCTGGTACGACAACGACGTACTACTGGGGCGATGACCCTAGCAAGTACGGTGAATTCGCATGGTATAAGGAGAATGCAGGCGGAACCACCCAACCTGTCGCAATGAAAAAGCCCAATGCTTGGGGAATGTATGATTGTTTTGGCAATGTATGGGAAATGATGGAGGATTACAGCGAAGTGTATTTGAAGGAAGATGCCACAGACCCTCGCGGACCATTTTACAGTGGCGGACGGGTTATTCGTGGTGGCAGTTTTATGACCACTATTACGAAACCCTCAATCAATGAGCGGTTCGGGTATGATTCGACATCACGCTATGCAGGAACAGGTTTCCGCATAGTTGCGGTGATTGACAATTCTGAGCAAGAAGCGGAGTGAGGCACCTCAAGCGAACAATTGAAGGCATGCCGCTCGTTCCCATGGTTTCTAGCTTGGACGTGTTACTATTAGCCGTACGCGTTAAGGCTCTGTTGATTTAGTCGGCCATGAGGCTCCATGGCAAAGTGATCCCAAGTTTTTTACGCAGTGGGGTTGTGTAAAGGTGAAAAAATAAAACTCTTAGGAACGACTATCGGTGCCGGTTGCGGTGTGTTTCAGGTACATCATTTGCGTAATTCGCGTCATACTCGTCCTGGCGTTCGTGTACGCCAATTTAACCGATGATTGATAAAGAGAACGGAACGTAAGGCAAGTGGCACAAGCAAGAAAAATGACGGATAGGGAACTTGAATATGCAAGGAGCCAACTACTTTTGCGCCAAAGAAGAAAGATTAGCTTCGTCCCATACGTTATTGCGGCAATTCTCTACGGATCAGCAGCGTTCATTTTGCTTTTCGCATGTTTTTTGTTCGTTGAAAATATCTGGTTGCAGAGACCCTCGCGTCTATTAACTGCCGCATGCTTTTCAATTCCATCAGCAATCGTAGTTTTCTCGTTGTCACTTGGGGTGAGGAGCTACATAACGAGGAAGAAAAACTTCCTGACTTTTCTGAATGACTTTGAAAGCGATGTTCAACGAGAGGTAGTAGAGGAGTCCATCTTTGAAGAAAGCCCCGTAATCGAAGTTCAGACGGATACGGCATTTGGTTCGAATTATTTCGTAAAAATTGATGAATACCGATTGATGTTTATTTGTGGCGGAAAATCTCTGCTTGAAGATTTTAACGGAAAATGGCCCAATTCATCTTTCAAGCTAATTCGACTACCGAAATCAAAGGTGATAATTGAGTTTACAATCAGCGGTGAGTTGATTCCTCCAATTGCAATCTTTAAATCGTCAATGAATCCCGATCGCTACACTTTTGGCGATGTTATTCAAGCGAATTGGGGAGAAGTGCTTGGCGGAAAACGCCCGATGTAAGAATTACGTTAGCGCCAGTCTTAGCAAAATGCGAAACTCAGGTATTGCATTTTGAAAGTTGATTGATGGACGACCGATCTCAATAGGCTAATACAGGTATCAGTCGCAGATCACGTCCGCGCTCGGCCAACAACCGCAGCGGTAGCCCAAAAAATCACCGTCCCATCGGCGAAATGCCGATGGTGACGGAGTATGCCTATCCAGTTTGAAATCGCGGTAGCCAGTAAGTCTCGCTTCCACTGGGACAAGCCCAAGCGGAGAGCGGAGATTTTTTGACGCCAGGTCGAGACGTACATTTGTACGTGGGATGTGGTGAGGCTGTAAGTGAGTGGCGTCTTGCAGGCGTATTACCGGTTCCCATTAGCCGTACGCGTTAGCAGGCTGTTGATTTAATGTGTCCTTAAATGGGGTGGATTGATAACCCGTTTGCGCTATACTTGGGCAACGATTTCATCACCGTAGCACAAGGGATCGTGGATGAGCCGCAGAAAGCATAAAGTTT
>JAFLCP010000238.1 GCA_017303505.1 Planctomycetota bacterium
ACCAAAGCCATTACCAAGGATACGGCAATCAGATTTGCCAAGATTGCGCGATCGCGCAGCGTAAAGACGAAGTGGCCGGCGGCCCCGCAGCTTCGAAGTGTCTCGACGCTCCAATACGCATGCGGTAAAAGACGAGCGGCAGCGGAATCGAATCGCCGAAATAGTCAACGATCGATGATTGAGCCATGATGTCTGTCAGACTGCAAGCTGAGGCTGAGATGAAGCTACAGCTCGGCTCATTGCAATCGTGCGAACCATCGCATGGTGTAACAGGCGAGTCGTTATGGCTCGAATGTTGATCGCCATGGTCCGAACAGCCTTGATGTTCCGTTTCATGCGTTTCGGCACCGTGATTGTGACAACATGCTTTTGAAGCAAGCTCTACGACGCAATCCTCCGATAAGGTATGGTGATGGTGGTGCACGCAGCAACCAAATACCGCGTGAACGGTAAAGGCAATCAGTGCGAGAAGATTTGCTGCGGCGGCGAACACATTATTTCCTATGCTGTCACAAATTGTCGGACGTGCCGAGTTTAGCGGATTTACGACCCTACCACCACCTTGATCGATCCACAATCAAGGATAAATGAAGAGCAATCTTCCAAAATCCGCGAGTTCTTTGCTGTCATTGGAAGGGCGTCCAATGCTCTTAGTGGTATCCTAGCAGATAATGCCCTGGATGCCAACTGTGGTGCGAATGAGCAGGTCTTCCGTAGTAGTTGTTGGAGTAGTAGGCCGTTGCGACTGGTGGAGCATACTGGGGGTAGGAGTAGCCGCCACCGTAGACTGGCGGAACGGCGTTGCCGATTCCATATGCTCCGTAGCTGGAGCCATAACTGGGTTGATACAACGGTGCGGGTACTGAATATTGATGGTCATGATGCGTGTAGTGGCCACCATGGCCGTACCCGTTGTACGCTCCTCCGTAAACAGGATATTGCGCACTCGCCTGCTGACCTGTGAAGGCAAAAAGCGTAACACCAAACGCGATCAACAAAAGCTTCTTCATCCCAACGTTCCTCACAACAAATCGCCAATATCTCACGCGAAGCGAACGACTCGCTTGCCTGAGACGTTCTTACGCAATAGCTGTGCCATGCGGAAATAACTTCAAGTTGCTTGTGAAGGAAGAAGGAAATTTAAGGGAGTTTGCTTTCTAGGAGGCTCGGAGAAGCTGCTCTGCAAAAACCGGTTATGCGTTGTTCGAAACTTGACTGTTGTCGATTTGACTTCTACGCGGTCAATCGGATGACAGATAATGGCCCCCCTAAACGATTGGTGACGACTAATGTGCCGTCCACTACCTCAAATTTGGTTGATTAAGACTCAGTGAATACCGTCAAAATAGACCTGCGAAAAAGAGTCAACTGACCGAAATTGCTAAGCTTGGATGCACGGTAGAACTCACTTGAATTCAGTAATTGAACCGATTCAATGCCTCTTTTGGGATCAGACGATGTCGATAGACAACGAAATTTTGCAGTCGCGAAACAATCTCTCCAAAACCAATCCGAAGCTCAACTGGGCCGTTTTGGCTGCAATGCTCGTCTCCGTGTGGGCTGTTTTGAGCTTTCCACTGGTTATTGATGTATTGCCCAATGAATTACTGTTCCTCGATGAAGATGCTTCTGACGAATTGAAAGCCTTCGCTTTCGCGCGAACCGCGAGAGCCTACTGGGCCAATTCGATTACAAATTTTGCTCTCGCAGGGTTGATATTGGGTTCCGCCAGCCAATTCGTAGTACGAATTTCAAATCCCAAGTGGAAGCTTCAATTCCAATTGATGTTGGTAGGGGTGCTTTGCGGCACATTTGCCTGCATCATGGGTACTGTTGTACGGCATTTTCTAGACGGACTTGTTGGCGGCGCTGGCACAAGCTCAATTACTTCCATTGCGGCCGACATGATCGTGTCCAGCATCCCTGGAGTTTTCCTTTCAGCTCCGCTAGCGCTTGCGTTTAGGAACTTCGAGAGCAGTCGCGGCATACCGATTGGAATACTTGTTGGAGCCGCTTTCGGTGGCTGCCTGACACCCGTATTCATAGCTATTGCTACAAGCACTGGAGTCATTTCGAGTTTTGCCTCTACAGAGTCGTTCCCTCTAATTGGTTCTGGACCAATTGCTATTTGGTTATTATGCCTCATCGTTTTCGCTAGCTTACTGTGCATTCGCTCCACTCGAGCTTCTACGCAATTACTTCCAAGGTGATTTGTACTTGGCATTCCACTAATCAAATAGTTTAAGCGCCGGCACACGAAACTATTGCTGGCTAAACGTAAGGCCCCTCAAAGAGTCGCTTCCGCTCCGATCGATTATTGCGTCTAGGGAACCAGAGAGGACGAATCCGTTTACTTTCGCATTTGCAGATGCTAGCTGTGCTTGTGCATTCACCAGTTGGAGTTTCGATTCGAAATATGTGCGCCTGGCCACGAGCACTTGTATAAAATCCATTTCGCCAGCCTTGTATGCTGTCTCCGCTAAGCTCAAAGCTTCTGACGCAGTTGGCAGAATATCTGTACTATAGGATCTCGATGCTTCCAAAGCGGACTGATAGTCGCGCGTTACGACAGCAAGCCGAGCGCGAATTGCTTGTTCGATTCGCTGCGATTCCATCACAGCTCTACAATACTCAGCTCGAGCAGCCGCGATATTGCCTTGGTTTTTGTTGAAAACCGGGATTGGAGCCCCAACCTGCAGGTTCATCATGCCTGAATTGGTTCCACTATCGACTCCAGCCCCAAACTGAACCGTTACGTTTGGTATTGCCTGAACACCATGTCGTCGCAGCTCCGCTTGCGCTTGGCTGATACGTGCCTGAGCGGCCGAATACTCGGGGCTTGTTGCAACTAGATTCGATGCGACTTCTTCCCACTGGATCAAATCTTCGCTACTTTCGAAACTCCCGCTAAGAGCTCGAGGAGAAAGATCTTGTACTCCCGCAATGGCAGCAATCTCACGCCAGGTGGCTTCGTATCGAGCCTGTGCTTGTCGGGCAATGAGTTCGATTTCACTTCGCTGGACTTTCGTTTGCAAGACATCAATTTTGGACCCCTCGGCAGCCTTCAATCGAAGCTGGGCAAGATCGTAGCCCTTGTCGAGTTGCTTGCGGAATTCTTGGATTAGTTCCAATTGTTTTTGGTATCCCAGTGCCTCATAGTACCTTGTCCGAATGTCGGTAGTAACGCGAATGCGCTGCGCCTCCAATTCATGAAGTTGGGCGCGCAGAGCTTCATTCTGAACGTTTCGATTGAGCTCCAGTTTGTCAGCTGTGACGAATTCCTGTTCAGCGAAAATCAAATGCTGATCCGTACCTCGATCCGCCAATTGTTGTGCTTGGTAGCCGACAACTGGATTGGCATATAAGCCAACTTGGGTACGGAAACCAGCAGCTTTTTGAGTCGTTGCCGCGAGTTCTTTGATGGCTGGATTGTTGGATAGAGCAAGATTCACTAGTTCATCGATTGTGGTTTCGCCGGCAGCAAGGGTTTTGGAATCACTTGCTCCTGTTTCACTCTGGGAGTTAGAATCGAATGCCGCGACAACTAGACTGGGCGCATTGAACGCTCGGTTTTCAATGACGCCGCTTGCTCCAATCACAACAGGCTCCGCGTCGGTCACCGTTGGCAGTTGCGGCTGTACTTTCGGCGCTGTATCGACCGAGGCCCTATTGTGATGCGGAGAGCGATATTGCAAAGCATCTGAAACACGCCGAGACCCCTCTGATGCGCAGCCAAGACAACTGCATATGGTAGCAATCGCAAGCCATGGAGGTTGAATTTTCATTTTCTAAGACCCAGTAGAATTCCAGTGTATCGTTTCAACATCGACAATGATGAAAACGATAGTTTCACATTCGGGGATGATACGAATGATGGTTTCCGTCCGGAGGTTTTTGTAGCGCGTGACTTAGGCTTACCCGTTGCGAGTGTAAGTCATGAGACAGTTCAATTGCACCGATTAGAATGTTAGTGAAAAGCGGATAAACTTCTATCGGCTGCGTTATTGCTGCACAAAGACTCTTTGCAGAACAGTGAGGGCACTTCGAATGGTCGCAAGGATGTTGCCTTGGTGTTTCCTCGATCGGCTCGCGAGTTGGTAAATCCAAATCACTCGCACAATCGCATGTAAGACTTTCGCATCTCGGTGCGGGATAACAAGCAGCCAAACATGGTAAGCAAACGTGCTGTGGCGCAAGAAAGACCAGCAGCATCAAAGCTGTGATCATTTTCGAGATGCCAGGCGATCGTCTAGCCACGTTGAGCCTTGAAAGTAAGAATACTGAATTCGTTGCAGTGGATTTGCACCATCCAAGTTTTCTTCGGATCCGCAGCCGGTCGATCGTAAGGGCAAAAACGTATTTTCCGAGAAAATCAGTTTTTCGGTCCGGCACATTTTCCACAGTTTGCCAAAATAGAAACTCCCAAGTCGCGTTTTGACGTACACTTTCATTGACCTTGAGGTTCTCGTACCCCTAGTGAATTTCGATTTACGTCAACGAAGAAAGATGATCATGTCCAGAGTTGCAAAGTTAGTTTTGTCCGTCAGTTTGAGTTTTGGGGCGACAAATGCGATTGCTGGTGACAGCGGCAGTCACATTGATTCGTCTCGTCACAGAACACACGGTCATTCGAAGCCTCATTCAAGCGAGGAAAAGCAAAGCAAACGAAGCGTTGATAAAGCGCAAGTGCTTGCGCGTTCAAATGCGCCGAAAGTTTCAAAGACAAACGGAACCAAGAGCTATGCCTTGAGAAGCCGAAGACCATTAGCAACAACCAAAAGTGACGCCCCTGTGTCTGCGGCGATTGCGCCCCATAGCGAGGAATAGCCCGCAAAGGTCAACACCACAAAGATAGCTTTGACCGCCAACGAGAAAATGATGTTCTGCTGGATAATTTGCATCGCATTTCTTGAGTGACGAATCAGCCAAGGGACTTTGGCTAACTCGTCGGACATCAGCGCGATGTCAGCTGTTTCGATAGCGGCGTCACTGCCAACCGCTCCCATGGCGATTCCGATCGATGCGCGCGCCAACGCAGGCGCGTCGTTCACGCCATCACCTATCATCGCAACTTGTCCATACTGTTCTACAAGTCCAGCGACGGCTTTGACTTTATCCTCTGGTAACAACTCTGCTTTGACTTCATCGATCCCGACCGCTTTCGAAACGACTTGAGCAGTACCCGCGTTGTCCCCAGTCAGCATGACAATTTTTTCAATACCCAGTTTATGCAGTTCGGAGATCGTACCAGCGCTTTCGGCCCGGATCGAATCGCCCAAAGCGATGAATCCACACACGTGTTCATTATTACCGACGACGACGATCGAAAGTCCAGCTTTTTGCAAGGCTTCCAATTGTTCATGGACTTCGGGAGTCTCTTGGCCGCGTTCTTCAAGGTAACGATGTGACCCCAACCAATACAATTTTCCATCGATCGTGCCGCGCGCTCCCTTACCCTGGATGATTTCAAATTGTTCGGCCAAAGGGAACTTGAGCCCTCGCTTGGTGACCTCGGCGACAATGGCCTGCGCGAGGGGGTGCGTCGAACTTTGCTCGAGCGCTCCCGCTCGTACCAGTAACTCCTCTTCATTGTGACCGTTCATTGGGACGAGTTGAACGACAGATGGCTTACCCTCAGTAATCGTTCCCGTCTTATCGAGTGCAATCGCCCGGAGTCGCGAGGGAGCTTCTACATACAAGCCGCCTTTGATCAAAACGCCATGCTTAGCCGCGGCTGCGAGCGCCGCAACAATGCTGACTGGAGTCGAGATAACCAATGCGCACGGGCAAGCGATGACCAGTAGTACTAGGGAGCGATAGAACCAATCCGACCATAAACCGCCAAATAATAGTGGTGGAACGACGAGGACAAGTAGTGCCGCGATCATCACCGCTGGCGTGTAAATCGCAGCAAATTTTTCCACCCACATTTCCGAAGGAGCACGCTTTGATTGTGCATCTCCAACCATCCGAATGATTTGAGCTAACATCGTGTCTTCAGCTGCCTTAGTAGTCACGATTTCCAAAAGTCCATCGCCATTGACAGTGCCGGCAAAGACCGGGTCGCCAAGCTTCTTCTCAACCGGCACACTCTCGCCTGTGATTGAGGCTTGATTGATGCTGCTAGTTCCAACGGCGACTTTTCCATCGAGCGGCAACTTATCGCCGGGTCGAATGATGACTATGGAACCGATCGCGACTTCTTTGGGGTAGACCGATTGCGTTTGACCACTGGGCAATTTGACGTTGGCCATTGCTGGACTCAGATCCATCAATTTGCCAATTGCATTGCGGGCGCGTCCAACGCTCCATGATTCCAGCAATAGAGACAGCGAGAACAGGAACGCAACCGTCGCCCCCTCGGACCACTGGCCGATCAACATCGCACCAAATACGGCCACCGTCATCAGCAGATTCATATCGGGCCGCATCAACACGAGCGATCGCCAAGCTTTGGGAAAGACCATCCCGCATCCGGCGAGAGTACTGACGGTGTAAAGTATTTTCGCGATGACATTCGCCCAGCCTGCACTGCCTTCAGCCGCCAGCGTTTCAACCAAAAAACCCAGCAAGCCGGCGACACCGCTGGTTGCCGTCAAGATAGTTCGCTGGTTCCGCGTCCAAAATGTTTCATCGACGGTGGCCTGTTTGTCTTGCCATGGAACAGCGGTTAGTCCGGTTCGTTTGATGGCTGCTTCGATGTCCGCTTGGCTAGCGGCAGTGGTACTCGTATCAACGGTCAGTTTTGCGTTGAGCAGATCAAATCCAAGCGAGTCGTCACCGACCAACGTAACGAGTTCCCGCTTGAGCAAACTCACCTCTTCTGCGCAATCCATGCCTTGGACGCGGTACTGCAATTTGTTCTTCATAGTCTTTTACATTTTTTGCATGTTAAATGAGGGACTTCTCTTAAAACAGTTCAGGCGTTAGCCGAACTTGGTGAGTCTTTTAACTTGTCTATGGCCTTGGGCGCAAGACTCGATCTTACCATGGTCTTCGTCGATTTACCGTAGTTTGTATTCTTGATTGGCTGTCAAAGACGATAGCGATGGCTCATCAAACAATGAACATGCGGCAGTTATGGCACGCTGGATGAAACCGCTTCGGCGAAGGACGACACGAGCATTTCCAAAATGAATATCGCCAAAAAACCAACGAAGAAAGTCGCGGTGAGCAGCGGCGACTCTTCGATTTCGTGAGCTTCGGTTAAGAGTTCTTCGGTGACGAGAAAGAGCAACGCGGCTGTACCGAATGCAACGAACGCCGCAAAGATATCGCCCGAGAACGATTTGGCTAAGCCACCACCCAACATAGCACCGAACACAAACAGAAGGCTTAGCAACACCAAGATGACCAAAATCTTGCGACGCGGAACGGCGTTGCCGAGCATACTGACCGTCGTGGCAATCCCTAGCGAAAGCAGTTCAATCGTTAAGGCAATCGTTAACAACATT
>JAFLCP010000239.1 GCA_017303505.1 Planctomycetota bacterium
TCGATGCTGAAACGAGGTCAGAAAAAGGGCGAAAGTATTGTGGGACGAATGGAAATGGCTGCCTACAATACGGACATACTTGAGCAAGTCCTTTGTGGGCAATAACTTAATTGTGCGCTGGCCGTGAGGCGCACACGTAGCAAGACGAACACCCAGCGGCGTTCGAGAGATGGCAACTGAGCGATAAGTGGCTAATGAACCTAATGCGTTACTAGGTGCCATATAACCAACAACGTTCACGGCATACAAGATAGTCCGTCTAAGCACGGGCTAACTCTTTTTCTGCTCGCGCTGAACCGTGTGCAACCTTGAGCATCCACGCCCTGAATAAATCGAGCAAAACTCGTCGATCTTCCTTCAGTAGTGCGACGTGGTCCATGGACGGCAAAAACGCAACTTCTACGGACGAGGGAATCTTCGCACTCGGAAACATCTCATAGAATTGCTCGGCGTAGTTGTAGTAGTCCTTCGCTCCGCCGGTATAACAAGCCAAGATGTTCAACCCGCGATCGATAAATTCTCGCAAGTCCTGCTGCGCATTTTCGCGATTTGGAAATTCGCGAATATCGCTTCCAGTACGGAGAGTCTCCACATCTACTTTCGGTGACACATTTCGTCTCAAACGCGCCTGCCAATAACTTGGTGCTGACAAGCGACGGGCTTTTTCAATCCACCCCAATCTCTGATGCATCCTCGTCGAGTAACCAAGGCCATCGATCATTGCTAGGCCTACGACACGCGAGTCACGCTTGGCCACATGCCATCCGTCGTCTGCACCAGAACATAATCCGAAAAGAATAACATTTTCAATTTGATGTTGTTCAGATAGCAGATCAATCGCGTGCCTTACCTCTGTTGCTGCGCGGTCTAGCGATCGCCCAGCTACGCCTGCAGCCAAACTTTCCCCGATTCCACTCAAATCAAACCGAAAGGAGACAAGCCCCAACTCTTCAAGTTGCCGCGCAAGCAGGACATGAAATCGAAAAGAACCGACATGATGTAGCATCCCTGCGGTGAGCATGATCACTGCCGTTCGAGAGGCGACTGTGTCTGGAACATTAACAACACCGAACAGGTGGTCTGCTTCGCCAAATACGGTAGGCTTTTCCATTACTTCACACCATCCGTTAGTTGATTCAATATCGCTCGATAAGCATTTGCCGATGAGAAGGCACTCTCCGTATACTGAGGCAAATGCCACATCACTTCGTCTTCCACTTCTCGATGCTGGAAACAATTCGTCAAATTGTCGTGCGGGTTGTCACCATTTTCTTCCGTCCAATAACCTTTTGTCGTGAACAGAGAGGCTACCTTAAAGTTACCGACACCCTGCGGCCGCAACTTCATTTTGCACAGATCCAGGATCGACTTTTCGTTGGTGACAAAACCGTAGAATTGATGCGGTTCGGCCAATCGCTGATGCGAGTAACGTACAAAATCACGCAACGCGCGACGATGGAACTGAGCCAGTTGTGACAAATATCGCTCACCGCTTAGGACAGGGTCCCAACAAATCAGATGCTTGCCGTTCAAGCCGGAGGTATTGGACAGAAGCAGTGCGCCTAGACGCAATCCGATTGCTGAGAACTGCTCCGCATTGCTCTTACGCCGCAACCATTCGGCCGCCTTTTCAATATCAAGACACCACTGTTGCGGCTTGCCTGCTTCACAGTCCCCAGTCGAATTACCTATGTTGGAATAGTCGATTCGAAGAACATCGAATCCCTGCTCAGCCAACAACTGGGCTAGTTGCTGGAGGTTTCGATGTGATCGCGCATACTCATGCCCAACTGATCCGCAAATGAGAATCGAGTGTCGCTTGATGGAACCTCGACCAGGGTAATACACCGAGAATATCTGCTCATTACCTGACTGAATGAATTGGGATTCGATTTTGGGAAGCCTTGATGGTTTCTTCGGCTTTGTTTGCTCGATAAGTTCCGGGGAATACCCGCACATCGCCTTCAAATGGGAAGCAAGTGAATGCAGTACGGGATTGGCAAACACATCCCGGACTGGCAGTTCGATCCCAAGCACTTGTTTAATTTTTGATATAACGCGAGTGACAAGTAACGAACTCCCTCCCAAAAAGAAGAAGTTGTCATCACATCCGATACCGGATACTTGAAGAACTTCGCTCCAAATCTGGGCAACAATCTTCTCGGTTTCATCTAAATCTTGTATGTCGCCGTTCGCCGATAACGTGAGGGCGTTTTCAACGCTTGGCAATGCTTTGCGATCAATTTTCCCATTAAGTGTCTTGGGAAATCGGTCCACAAAAACATAGCGACTGGGGATCATGTACGCTGGTAAACGATCACGCAAGAAAGTCGCCATTTCACGAACTTCGAGCGATGACGCAGGAGTCGCCACGAATGCAATCAAGTATTTTTGATTCTCGATCAGTTCGTGAACCACCAACGATTCTAAGACCGCTGAATGTTGGTTGATGATGGCTTCGATTTCTCCAGGTTCTATACGATAGGATCCCACTTTGATTTGGTGATCAATACGTCCTGCGAATTCGATATTGCCATCGCTATCCCAACGCGCTAGATCTCCAGTTCGATAGATTCTTCTGTCTTCTCCGTGTGCATCCTTCCATACTGTGAAGGCCTTCTCTGTCAGTTCAGGCCGACGAAGGTAGCCGCGAGCCAAGGCAGGACCACCAATCATTAATTCACCGAGTTCACCAACTTTACACTCCACTCCTTGAGAATCGAGAATGTAGGCGTCGTAACGCTTGAGCGGTTGGCCGATAGGCATCGCCTCGCCATTCCAATCGCTTGAAGGAGTGAAGACGGTCGAACTCACGGTTGCTTCTGTCGGCCCGTAGGCATTGGACCATTGCACTTCATGTTGGCAGATATTCTTCCAGCGTCGATAATGTTCTACTGAAACTTTCTCACCCGTAGCGATAAGCAAACGGAGAGATGCAGGAACATATTCGTGATGTGCGACCATCAAGTCGACCCATTCGTGCCAATAAGCAGTCGCCAAATGCACGGCGGTGACATTGTATTTTTGAATGAGTGTTGATAGTTCGTTGTGCGAATCGGTTCGCTGTCGGGGGCGCACAACGACAGCACTACCCGTAAGCAGCGGTGGAAAGATTTCCTCAATCGCAATATCGAAGTTAATGGTCGAGAAGTGTAGCGTGCGATCGGCATCTGTAACGTTGTAAACATCGATATCCGCCAAGCAGTAGGCGGTCAACGCACGGCTTTCGATCATCACTCCCTTAGGTTTGCCCGTGGAACCTGACGTATACATCACGTAGGCCAATTGTTCGGGACTAATGTCAGGGAGCTCAACTTCGCTGTTGACTTCAGACATATTTCCAGTGGAGCGAAGTGATTCCAATGTCATCCATTGCGCCACACCCATACCAGCGCATAAGTCTGCATATTTTTGGTCGCAGACTAATTGTTGGATGTTGGCATCTTCGATCATGAACTGAATGCGATCGACAGGGAGTTCAGGATCCAGCGGCACAAATGCACCACCGGCGCGCATAATTCCCAACATCGCCGCAATAGCGCCCGGACTGCGATCCACACAAATTCCGACGCATTCTTCGCGACGTAGCCCTCGACGGTGCAATTCGACCGCAATCCGATGAGCGACATCCGATAGTTGTCGGTACGTCCAAGTTTCGTTTTCAAAGAAAATTGCGATTCGATCGGGTGTTTGTGCTACCTGAGCATCGAATAAACGATGAAAGGCAACCAAGCCAATGGAATCGACTGGCAAAATAAGCGACATGATAGGCGATCTTAGATAGTAGTGAAAAGAGAAGCAGCTGGTACCATGCCGTTTGACAGTGGTGCAATCAGCGGTGCCTGGTCCGACGCCTTCACGTCGCTTGTTCGAACTACTTCAGCGATCGATTCCGAAATGATTCGCAACCCCATTTCAAGGTCACTCTGAGAAATGGTTAGCGGTGGCAGCAGCTTGACCACTTGATCATGCGCACCACAAGTTTCAATAATCAGCCCCCTTCGAAAGGCAGCCTTGGAAATTGCACCCGCAAAATCGCCGTTTCCTACATCCAATCCCCATACCATTCCACGGCCGCGAACTTGCCAATTGCGATCTGCGTATTCTGCCGCAATTCCATGCAGTTCCGCTTGAATTGTTCTCGTATGGTTTTTCAGCGAGGACAAAAATGCATCATCTTGCCAATAGTTGAGCAAGGCCCGAGAAGCCACAAACGCCAAGTTGTTTCCACGGAATGTCCCGGTATGCTCTGCGGGTTTCCATTGATCGCACTCGGGCTTAATCAATAACAAAGACATCGGTAAACCGCCACCAATCGCTTTGGACAAACAAACGATTTCAGGTGTTACACCACAAGCTTCGAAACTGAAGAAATCTCCCGTTCTTCCGTTACCAACTTGAATATCATCGACGATCAACCACACACCATGCTCGCGGCAAATGCGCGCAACATTTTGAATCCACCGAGATGAAGCAACGTTAATTCCACCTTCACCTTGAACAAGTTCAACGATCACTGCTGCGGGAAGCGGGAGACCGCTGCTTGGATCATTCAACATTTTCTCCAAGACATAACTGGTATCAAAACTTCCAAGATAGCCGTCGTAGGGTAAGCGGCTGACGTTATTGTGCGAACCGTAATGTTCGTCGTGGTAATACCTGTTACCGGTCAGTGCTAACGCTCCCAACGAGTGACCGTGATACGCATTCGTGAAAGCAACGACATGTGAACGTTGAGTTGTTTTGCGAGCTAACTTCACCGCAGCTTCCACAGCATTGGTGCCGGTCGGACCAGTGAACTGCATTCGATAGTTGAGCTGTCGCGGGTTGAGAATGATTTGCTGGAAAGCTTCTATCAACTCCACTTTGGCTTCCGTCGCCATGTCCAAAGCGTGAGTTATGCCACAATTTTGCACGTAATCGAGGATGGCTTTGCGTGCCAAGGGATTGTTATGGCCGTAATTGAGTGTTCCGGCTCCTGCAAAGAAATCGAGATATCGTTTCCCCTCAACGTCGGTGACCCAAGCTCCCTCGGCTGTGGAAAAAACCGTCGGAAATGCGCGAACATAGCTGCGAACATTAGATTCGAACTGCTCAACTGACTTGATTTCCATGGAATTCGCGATCACCCAGAGCTGCGGGAACATGAAGTAGAAAAGCCCTCTATAGAGCCCATTGAAACCTAGTTCACACCGCAAACTGACCACTCAAAAGTGGCTCAAAATCGCTCAATTTCCCACTTTATTTCCCCAAAGTGAGTAAACAAATAATTGTGTTGTAACACTTGTAACGATCGTAAAAGCGTGTGGCATTTGGACAATAAGCTCGACTTCCAACCCAAAAAAAAGCCCGGGTTACCTTTTCAAGTAACCGGGGCTAAAAGTTTGATTAACTGGATCGCGTCGCTGAAAAAGCTTAGCCGCCCAATTCGTCGTTACTTGGAGCAGGGGAATCCATTGGAATTACGCTGTCCGCTGAGTTGCTTTCCACGCTATCGACTTCCAAACCTTCTGGTAGTGGAGCGTTAAGCAACGCGTAGTTCTGTTCCATGACTTCGGTGCCACGATTGACCAAGTCTTCCAAAGCTTCGCGACGATACGAAACTTCTGATTCTTGGAAAATGCGGAAACCGGTACCTGCTGGGATGAGGTGACCCAAGATCACGTTTTCCTTCAAACCAACGAGACGGTCCACCTTACCTGCCAATGCAGCTTCAGTGAGAACCTTGGTGGTTTCCTGGAAGCTCGCAGCGGAGATAAAGCTATTGGACTGAACCGACGCCTTGGTAATACCAAGCAATTGCGTTTTCGATGTGGCTGGCTTTGGAGCTTTACCTTTCGCAGGTTTTGCACCGGCCGCTTCGATTTGAGCATTGCTTTGCTCAACCGCTTCGCGAGGCACAATTTCGCCAACCTTGAATTCGCTATCGCCCGGATCGCTGATCTTCAAGCACTTCGCCAATTCGTTGTTGTGGCGACGGAATTCGAACTTATCCATCACCAAGCCAGGCAACAAGTTGGTATCGCCAGCGTTCTCGATTTTCACTTTGCGCAACATACGCGAAATGATGGTTTCGAGATGCTTGTCATTGATTTCCACTTTCTGCATACGATAAACCTGTTGCACTTCGTGCACCAAGTATTGCTGAACGGCTTCTTCACCACTAACAGCCAGAATATCGTGCGGAACGAGTGGACCGTCGACTAATGCTTGACCAGCCTTAACGATGTCGCCTGAATGAACCATGAAGCGTTTACCAGGAGGCACAAGGTGCTCAATTTCCTCGCCGCTATCGCTGCGAACGATGATGGTTCGCTTACCGCGTTTCTTCTCACTCTTCACTTCCACAATACCATCGATCTCAGCGATAACCGCTGGATCCTTCGGCTTGCGAGCTTCGAAGATTTCGGTAACACGAGGCAGACCACCGGTGATGTCCGTAACACTGGTTGCACCACGAGGCGTTTCAGCCAACTCGCTACCTGCCTGAACGATCGTACCTTCAGGCAAGGTGATAATCGCTTTTTCAGGGAGATAGTAAACGTCGAGCGTCTTGCCATCTTCACCTTCAATCACGATCTGCGGATGCAGGTCACCGCGGTGATCAATAATAACGCTGCGCAAGTTACCGCTTGGATCGCGTTCCGTACGCATGGTTTCGCCTTCAACCACGTCGTCGTAACGCACCTTACCGGTGACTTCGGAAAGAATTGGAATCTTGTGAGGGTTCCATTCGCAGAGTACTTGGCCCTTGGTAACTGTATCGCCTTCTTTAACGTTAAGCGCTGCACCGGTTGGGATGTCGTACTTCTCCATTTCTCGACCTGTGCCAGGCTCAAGAATGGCGATTTCGCTACTGCGTGTAAGAACGACGTCACGACCTTCTTGGTTGCGAACGATACGTAGGCGAGTAAAGCGAACGATACCACCTTTACGAACCTTGATGTCGCTTTCACCCACTTGCGTGTTAGCTGTACCACCAACGTGGAACGTACGCATGGTCAACTGAGTACCAGGCTCACCGATGGATTGTGCAGCGATAATACCTACCGCCATACCTTCTTCCACCAACGATCCAGTCGACATGTCCATGCCGTAGCACAATCGGCAAACACCGAGTGCAGCATCGCAGGTCATCGGGCTTCGAACCTGGATCTTGTCCAAGCCGAGTTGTTCAATCT